>JBJEMK010000092.1:0-12918 GCA_051879635.1 Eubacterium sp. | reverse complement strand
ATTATTCCTTCAGATTGTATACGGAAGATCACAGTCTGCGTTTTCAGAAGATGGTCTTTCAGTTGGAGCTGGTCTTGAAGATCTTGGTAAAGGTTTGAGATCACAGGTTGGAACAATGTATGGAACACTTAAAAAAGGACCACGTTATCTTGAAATGGCAGAAGGATATGTAACAGGAATTGCACTTGATGAAGAGGACCATATTATTGGTTATCAGTTCGTTAGCCTTGGAAAAATGACTGACTTCATTAAAAAAGGCGATGATCCAACAACGGCTTGGGAAAAAGCAAAAGGCCAGTATGGTCGTGTGGCAGATGCCGTTAAGATTATCGACCCAAGAGAAGAGTAGGAGGTAACGGACATGGCATTATTTGAATCATATGAAAGACGAATTAATCAAATTAATAAAGTTTTAAATAGTTATGGAATTGCTTCAATTGAAGAAGCAGAAAAAATTACAAAGGATGCAGGACTTGATGTTTATAATCAGGTAAAAGGAATTCAGCCAATATGTTTTGAAAACGCATGCTGGGCATACACAGTAGGTGCAGCAATAGCAATCAAAAAAGGCTGCAAGAAGGCATCAGATGCAGCAGCAGCAATAGGCGAAGGACTTCAGGCATTTTGTATTCCAGGTTCAGTAGCAGATCAGCGTAAAGTTGGTCTTGGACATGGTAATCTTGGCAAGATGTTACTTGAAGAAGAAACGGAATGTTTTGCTTTCCTTGCAGGACATGAATCTTTTGCAGCAGCAGAAGGTGCAATTGGTATTGCTGAAAAGGCAAATAAAGTTCGTAAAAAACCTTTAAGAGTTATTTTAAATGGTCTTGGAAAAGATGCAGCACAGGTAATATCCAGAATTAATGGTTTCACATTTGTTGAAACAGAAATGGATTATGCGACAGGTGAAGTTAAGGAAATATTCAGAAAATCATATTCAGACGGGCTTCGTTCAAAAGTTAACTGCTATGGCGCTAACGATGTAGTTGAAGGAGTTGCTATAATGTGGAAAGAAAATGTTGATATTTCTATCACGGGTAACTCAACTAACCCAACACGTTTCCAGCATCCTGTAGCAGGAACATATAAGAAAGAACGTCTTGAAGCAGGCAAGAAGTATTTTTCAGTTGCATCAGGTGGTGGTACAGGACGTACACTTCATCCTGATAATATGGCAGCAGGACCTGCTTCATATGGTATGACTGATACAATGGGACGTATGCACAGTGATGCACAGTTTGCAGGATCGTCATCAGTACCGGCTCATGTAGAAATGAT
The DNA here is from genome assembly GCA_051879635.1 of Eubacterium sp. Lineage (GTDB taxonomy): Bacteria > Bacillota > Clostridia > Lachnospirales > Lachnospiraceae > JBJEMK01. The sequence goes on along the minus strand of JBJEMK010000092.1, from coordinate 11,640 downwards.
GGGTCTTATAGGAATGGGTAACAATCCTATGGTTGGTGCAACTGTGGCAGTAGCCGTTGCAGTACAGGAAGCAGCTGATAATGGAAAGTTCTAAAAAATAATAATATTATTTAAGCCGAGGTATTCAATATAATTTGAATACCTCGTTTTGCAACTGTTTTACAGGAATTATTACAGTAACTAAAGTTATATAATAAATATTATAATGTGTCTGGGAGGAATAAAATGATATACCTTATTGAAGATGACAGCAACATACGCGAACTGGTAATTTATACACTTAACAGCACGGGACTGGAAGCAAAAGGTTTTGAACATCCAAAAGATTTTTGGAAAGCAATGGAGGAAAAGAAACCATCTTTAGTTTTACTTGATGTTATGCTTCCGGCAGAAGATGGAATTACGATATTACAAAAGTTAAGAAGCATGCCGGAAACAGAAAAACTTCCAATAATAATGGTTACGGCAAAAGCCAGCGAATATGATAAGGTAAAAGGATTTGAATGTGGAGCAGATGATTATATCCCAAAGCCTTTTGGAATGATGGAACTGGTTGCCAGAGTAAAAGCACTCTTAAGGCGTGCAGAGTATTCTAATAAGGAATCTGAATATAATATTGGGGATTTGTATGTGTGCCCGGCAAAACACATTGTTAAAGTTGCAGGTAAAGATATAGTTCTGACATTGAAAGAATTTGAAATGTTATGCCTTCTGTTAGAAAATAGAGACATAGTATTGAGCAGGGATCAATTACTCAATAATGTATGGGGATACTCGTTTGATGGCGAGAACCGGACGGTAGACGTTCATATAAGGACATTAAGACAAAAGCTGGGGGAAGCAGGAGATATTATTAAAACAATAAGAGGGTTAGGATATAAGATTGAATACAAATAATTCAAACACACATAAGGTTTTTATTATTATGAGGAAGATAAGCAGTAGAATATTCATAAATATATTTTTTATTTCTGTAACAGTTCTTCTTGCAAGCACCGGACTTACACTTGGGCTTGTATATGAACATTTTTCACAACAGAATATAGAGATGCTTGAAAATGAAATTATTTGTCTAAAGGAAATTGCTGAGGAAGATGGAATAGATTCATTAGATAATGTTCAACTGGAGCACAGAATAACGGTAATAAATGAAGATGGAAGTGTTGAATATGATAGCAAAACCGATACAGATAAATTAGGAAATCATTTAAACAGAGAAGAAGTGAAGGAAGCATTAAATAATGGTAAAGGATATGCAGAACGATATTCATCAACACTCTCAGAAAAAACAGTTAATGTTGCAGTGCTTTTGAGTAATGGTACTGTTTTAAGAATATCCGATACCCATTCCACAGTTTTTTCCATAATTTTTGATATAGTAAAGCCTTTATTTATAATTTTTGCATTTGCCATAGCATGTTCTTTTCTGGTGGCTTATCGTATATCACACATAATTACTAAGCCAATTAATGAAATTAATCTTACCAATCCGGATAAAAATCAAATCTATGAAGAATTGGAACCATTGGTAAATAGAATCCAAGCACAAAATCAGCAGATTTGTGACCAAATGGAAGAATTAAGAAATGAACACGAGAAACAAGACAAAATGCGGCGGGAATTTACTGCAAATGTTTCACATGAGTTAAAAACACCACTTACTTCAATTTCAGGATTTGCTGAGATAATACAGAATGGAATCGTTAAGGAAGAAGATATAGAACGGTTCGCAGGTAAAATACATGATGAATCGCAAAGGCTTATTACACTTGTAGGTGATATTATAAAGTTATCTCAATTGGATGAAAAGGAAATAGAGGTAAAGCGAGAGAAAATTGATTTATATAATACCTGCGAAATGGTTTTAAATCATCTTGCTCATATAGCAGAAAAGAAGAATATAATTCTGGAATTAGATGGAGAACATGCAATTATAAATGGTGTTGAACAGATAATTGAAGAAATGATATTTAATTTATGTGACAATGCGATTAAGTACAATAAAGATGGTGGAAGAGTTAATGTAAAAATCAGAAATTGCGTGGACGGGATAGAGGTTTCGGTTAAAGATACGGGAATAGGAATTCCTAAAGAAGACCTGGGAAGAATTTTTGAAAGATTTTACAGAGTGGATAAAAGTCATTCAAAAGAAATTGGCGGAACCGGGCTTGGCTTATCTATTGTGAAGCACGGGGCAATATTTCATGGAGCCTCCCTTAGTGTAGATAGTGAAGTGGGTATTGGGACAACAGTAAGAATATTATTTTAGCAGCTGATATCACATGTTTTCAGAATAGCGTTTTACAAAGATTTAACATTTTTTAACAAAATATTTAACTTTAACTTGATATGTTAAAAGGCGATTAGGCTTTTGTAAAATAAAAAAGTATACGAGCAGAGAGGAAATATATGGATATATCATCAATAATAGCACTTTTAGGAGGGGTGGCATTATTTCTTTTTGGGATGTCACTTATGGGTGAAGGACTTAAAAAAGTAGCAGGAAATAAACTTGAGATTATTCTATGGAAATTAACAAGTAATCCTATAAAAGGAGTGCTTTTAGGAACTGCAGTTACTGCAGTTATTCAATCATCATCGGCTACTACGGTTATGGTAGTTGGATTTGTAAATTCGGGCATGATGAAGGTAGCACAGGCTATTGGAATTATTATGGGTGCTAATATCGGCACAAGTATAACAGGATGGATTCTATGCCTTTCATATATTGATGGAAGCAGTAGCAGTATAGCAAGTCTGCTGTCTACGGCAACGCTTTCGGCATTTATTGCTTTAATTGGTATTATATTAAGAATGTTTAGTAAGAACATGACTAAGAAGCATGTTGGAGAAATTATGCTTGGATTTTCTGTGCTTATGTATGGAATGCAGAGCATGAGTGCAGCAGTTTCTCCACTTAAAGAAAGTGCAGGTTTTACGAGCCTTCTTACAAAGTTTTCAAACCCTTTATTGGGTATACTTATAGGAATATGTATAACAGCTATTTTGCAAAGTGCGTCAGCTTCAGTTGGTATTTTGCAGGCACTTACTATTACAGGAGCAGTTGATTTTGCAACAGCACTGCCAATAATTATGGGTATGGGTATAGGGGCTGCAGCACCTGTGTTACTTTCTGCAATCGGTGCCAATACCAATGGTAAGAGAACTGCTTTTATCTATCTTTTTAATGATTTATTCGGAACAATAATATGGGCTGTAATATTTTATTCAGTTAATGCCATAGTTCATTTTAATTTTATGAATATGACAATGACACCGGTGAGCATTGCTCTTATAAATACTTTATTCCGTGCAGCTACTATTATGGCGTTATTACCTTTTATTAAATATCTCGAAAAGTTGGTATGCTGGCTTTTTAAGGATAATCCGGAAGATTTAGAGGAAGTAGCTGATATAGATAGATTAGAGGAACGTTTTATAGAGCATCCTGCATTGGCTATTGAGCAAAGTAAAATAGCGCTTAACAGTATGGCTGAAGTGGCAAGAAAGAATTTTTTCAGGTCAATGAATCTTTTGACAGAATATAGTGATGAGAAGTTCAAAAAGGTGCAGCAGAAAGAAGATATTATTGACAGATATGAGGATAAACTTGGAACATATCTGATAAAGATAACTGCAGCAGAAATGCAGGAAGAACAATCAAGAGAGATTTCTTTGATACTACATACATTAGGAGATTTTGAAAGAATAGGAGATCATGCAGTTAATATATCAGAGGTTGCAAAGGAAATTCATGATAAAAAACTCAGGTTTTCTCATGAAGCTAAAAATGAACTTGAGGTTATCTCAAGAGCAATAAATGATATATTAAATATGACTTTCACTTCGTTTGAAGAAGGGAATATTGAAGAAGCATATAAAGTAGAACCATTGGAAGAACTGATAGATGTATTAGCTGATGAATTAAAGCTAAGGCATGTAACCCGCGTTCAGAATGGTAACTGTACTCTTAATCAGGGATTTGTATTTAATGATATGATAAATAATTATGAAAGAGTTGCAGACCATTGTTCTAATATAGCGGTGGCAATGATTGAATTAAAAACATCTTCTTTTGATACACATGAATATTTAAACAGTGTTCGTACAACCAGAGGAAGTGAATTCAATTTGCATTTTGAGGAATATAAAAATAAATATTCAATATAATTAAATAAAAAATATAAATACCGTCAGTAATACGTAATTTTGTGTAAGGATGCTTTCACTAATTATATATTACTGACGGTATTTATATTATAATTACTGCAGAAATCTTTCACATATATTTAACATAATAAATCTTTTTTTTTAACCTCTTTTTGATATGTTGAATTAAAAATTTGCATATTTGTGAATAATACATAAGAGAGGTTTATTATGGATATATTTAATGTTTTATCATTAATTGGTGGACTGGCATTGTTTCTTTTTGGAATGAATGTTATGGGAGCGGCACTAGAGAAAAGGGCAAGTGGACAGTTAAAGAGTGTGCTGGGCAAACTTACGTCTAACAAATGGAAGGGATTTGTTCTTGGGGCAGGAGTTACTGCAGTTATACAAAGTTCTTCGGCAACAACAGTAATGGTTGTTGGTTTTGTAAACTCAGGTATTATGACTTTAAGACAGGCAATTAATATTATAATGGGTGCCAATGTGGGGACAACTATTACTTCATGGATTTTAAGTCTTACGGGTCTTGAAGGCAGTAATATATGGATAAGACTTTTGAAACCTGCTTCTTTTACTCCGATATTGGCATTCATAGGAATAATTTTATTTATGTTTACCAAGAATACGAAGAAAAAGGATGTTGGAACAATCCTTTTAGGGTTTGCGGTCTTAATGTTTGGAATGGAAATGATGTCAGACGCAGTTTCTCCTCTTAGAGATGTTCCGGCATTTCAAAATATATTAACTATGTTTAGTAATCCTGTTTTAGGAGTGTTGGCCGGAGCATTTTTGACAGCAGTAATACAGAGTTCTTCTGCTTCAGTCGGAATTTTACAGGCATTGGCTTCAACAGGAAGAGTTACTTATGGAAGCGCAATTCCGATTATAATGGGACAAAATATCGGAACATGTATAACAGCTATTATTTCTTCAGTGGGTGCAACTAAGAATGCTAAGCGTACGGCGGCAGTGCATTTAATGTTTAATATAATAGGAACTGCAGTGTGGCTTAGCGTATTTTGTGTTATAAACCGGCTCATTAATTTTGCATTTATTGATGCTCCGGTTAATGAACTGGGAATTGCAGTTGTTCATACTGTTTTTAATATTTTATGTACATTACTAATTTTTCCATTTGCAAGACAACTGGAGAAATTGGCATGTATATTTGTTAAAGATTCTGATGAGGAAGAAAAGTTTCAGATGCTTGACGAAAGATTTATTGCAACTCCGGCAGTAGCTATTGAAAGATGTAAAGATATAACAACAAATATGGCGCATATATCAATAAATGCATTGAATAAATCATGCAAACTTATAAATAAGTTTGATGAAAAAATTTTTGAAGAAGTTGTATTTATGGAACAGGAAGTTGATAAATATGAAGATAAGCTTGGAACATATCTGGTAAAGCTGAGTTCACATGATATGTCAGATGAAGACAGTAAAGCAGTTAGTGAACTGTTGCATATTATTGGTGATTTTGAAAGGATTTCAGATCATGCAGTAAGTATTGGAAAATCTGCAGAGGAAATTAATAATAAAAAACTGAGGTTTTCTGAGTCTGCCAGAGAAGAACTTTCAACTATGATAAATGCTACAAATGAGATTATGGAAATAGCAATTACTGCTTTTAAAGATAATAATTATGATTCTGCAATAAAGGTAGAGGCATTGGAGCATGTAATAGATAAATTAAAGTATACTCTTAAAAAGCAGCATATCGCAAGATTAAAGAGTGGGGAGTGTACTATCGAACTGGGATTTGTCATGACAGATATTGTTACACATCTTGAACGTGTATCAGATCATTGCTCCAATATTGCAAGCTGTGTAGAAGAAATATCACATTCAAGTCTTGGAATGCACCAGTATGCTCAGGAAATTGATAAAACACCGGGAAGTATTTTTAATATTGAATATAATAAATATTGCGAAAAGTATGTTATTTCCGGAGCTAAGTAGATTTATTTTGTCGGAAAATTTTATGAAAAACCATTCATATTCTGGTTGTATGAATGGTTTTTTTATATCATAGGAAAGTTCTTTGAACTTACCTATGATATAAAACGCTCCGCTAAGGATGCGCAGCTCGCGAAGAGGAAGTTATGCTAACGCAACTGCTCGCGAGCGAAGTGTCGCAAGCGACACTTTGTTATGCATCTGGAAGATTTAGAGAAGTAATTAATAAAAATATGAATTGTATAAATTATATTAATGAGTATTATTTAAAAGAAAAATGTGATGAAATTATCTAAATTACTTGATGAATGGCATCTAAATAAGTTATAATATTATAGGAACGTTGTGCGTGATTTTTTACAATTAAATAGGGGAATGCATATGAAAAAGATAACTAATTTACCTGAATTAATTCATGATGCTATTAGAAGCATGCAAAAAGAATTTTCCGTAAAGAGGTCTACGCTTCATGTAAGTGTAATTGAACTGTTCCATGATAATATTATTATTGATCGTGAACCGGTTCTGGAAGCAGTAAAATTGGCACTTGAGAATGCTATAAAGTATGTCGGATATTTTAGAGAAGTAAAATTGGTTATTGAGGAAAATATCATATATGACAATCTTAGTGAATTTTCTTTTTATATAAGTGGTATTGATCGGACAAATGTGCAAAAAATAGGGATACAGGCTGCGAAAGCCGGTGGTGAGATTGTAATTACAAATATATTTGGAGACAGGTTGCCTTGTATTCAGATTTCTATTGAAGCAGAAACAAAAGAAGATATTAAAAGTGAGAGTATGGAGTGTCTTTGTGGAAAAAACGTGCTGATTGTGGATGATGATTATCTTTTGGCAGAATGGACACGTAAATTACTTTTGAAGGAAGGAATGAAATGTAGAAGCTCATTTACAAGTGGGAAGGAAGCTGTTCAGTATGTACAGCAAAAAGCGACTGAAGGAATGGAGTTTGGATTGGTCATTTTGGGATGGCAGATGCCGAAAATGGATGGAATAGAAACAGCAATGCAGTTAAGAAGAATAATTGGAAATGATATTCCAATTATTATGCAGACTGCATATGATGCTACAGATGTATTAACACATGAAAATGCATCATTTATAGATGGTATTGTAATGGAACCAATATTTAGAACAGATTTAATTAATATTTTAATGGATTTAGATATATAATCAGTATATTTGAAAATACAATTATTAAACTAACGGAGGTGATTATATGGCATATGATTTGATTACAGGTCTTCCGGATATGGTCGAATTTAAAGAAATTGCACAAAGTATAATTAAGGACTCAAATGACAGGTATGTAGTAGTTACAATTAATGTAAACAATTTCCGTTACATAAATCATGTCTTTGGTTTTGAAAAGGGTAATGTGCTTTTGAACAACATTGCAGAGTTTTTTTGTAAAAACGATAGTGACTGTCTTGTGGGATGCCGTTCATATGCAGATCATTTTTTCCTTCTTATAATGGAAATCAGTGATGACTTTGAAAAATTACAGATTGTATATGAAAATAAGATTAAAGATTTTTCAATGAAATATTCAAAAGATTTTCCAAATGCAAAATTGAAGCTTACTTTTGGAGGCTATCATATGAAGGATAATAATGTTGATATTTCCGTAGCATGTGATAAAGCAGAACTTGAACGTGAGATAAAAAAAGGAAATTACCGTATCAACTCACTTATATATGATATAAGCAGTCAAAACGACAATACACAGGATATACTTCATATGTTTGAAAGAGCGAAAACTGAAGGCAGAGTCAAGGTTTTTCTTCAACCTAAAATTGAGGTAAGCAGTAAAACAATAAAAGGCGCAGAAGCATTAGCAAGAATTGTTGATGAGGATGGTAAAGTTATACCTCCGGCAGTATTTATTCCGGTTTTGGAGAAAACAAATATTATTGGGCAGCTGGATCTTATTGTAATAGAACAGGTTGTATATATAATAAGCGAATGGATGAAAAGAGGAATAATACCGGTTCCAATAAGTATAAATTTATCAAAAAAAGATTTTAGAGATGATACTTTATCAAAAGCAAGTGAATTTGTTGATAAATATGAAATACCACGTAATCTTATAGAGTTTGAAGTTTCAGAAAACATACTTCTTGACAGAAATGACAAAATCATAGATATGCTTAAATACTTTAAAGATGATGGATATTATTTTTGCATAGATGAATTTGGTGACAGATATACACCAATATCTGCAGCTAGTCTGTTTCCGGCAGATAAAATTAAGTTTGGAAGAAAATTTGTTTCGGCAAAGCTCAAGAACGAGGAAGGGCGTAAAGAATTAGCAAGGCTTATAAAGAACTATGAAAACCGTGGTTTTGTAATTATATGCGAGGGTATTGAAACAGTTGAAGAAGAAAAGCAGGTAAGAGAATGTGGATGTAAGTATATACAAGGGTATCTATATGACAAACCACTGCCAAAAGAAATATTTGAGATGAAATATATGCTGGTGTAAATATAATCATTGATATGTGATTGATGCAATGTTATAATTAATGGAATAATATAACAATAATAACTAATAAGGAGAGTAATATGAAAAAATTAAGACTTTTTATCGTTACTTTAATACTTGTAACATTAGCAGGTATTAGCGTAGCGGCAGCAACAACTGTGAATGGCTCAGGACAGACAGTAACAGTCATAACACCAAAATTATTAACGGCATCTGATTATCAGACATCAAATTTAACACAATATACACTTACATATACAAATTCAGATGTTGTTTCTATCAGTGGTTCATCATATAGTGGTATGATAGTTCCTATTACAGTTGCAAAACCAGGAGATGTAACTATTAATATAAGTGACAATAATGTGACGAAAGGCTCGTATATAGAGGTATATAAAGATTATGCCTGTACATCTTTAGCTGACAGCTCATATTTTTATTTATATTCTGGTTCATCTCTCAGCAGTAAAGAATTCACATTTTCTGCAGCAGGAACATATTATATTGCATTTTATACAAGTGTAACAACTAACAGTTCATATACAAATTCTGTGACAGTATCTGCATATGAATATAGCAGGGTTAATACAACACTGACGAGTGGAAACTGGGTTTTATCTGCTGAGAGTGATGGAAATACATATGTATATTACAAAGTTGTAACAACTAAAAAGGGCTATATTACAATTGCAACGAGAAATCAGAATCTGAGTTTCAGTATATGTGATTCTTCCAAGATGACTTTGGAAAGCTCCTGTTATATTTCTTCAAGCAACGATTATAGGGCTACTTTTGCACTAAAAGCGGGCACATATTATATAAAGACCTATGGAGCGATAGGAAGTGAATATAAATTACGTTATGTCTTTTCTACAGATCCTGTTGTTAAGAGTGGGAAAACGGTTACAATGTATCCGGGAACTTATAATCAGAATATATATGTAAAGTTTAAAGCAACACAGACAGGTTATATTACAGTTTCAGATGTTAATGGGGCATGTTCATATGTGACATTGTGTAACAATAAAAAGAAGGAACTTTCATCAGATGATTATGTTTATTCTTCCAGTTCGACGGTGTTTGGAGTTGTAAAAGGAAAAACATACTATTTGAAAACTAAATCATATGATGATAAAGTAACTATTAAAGTTAAGTTAAAAAAGATTAATGATAAGAGTAAAAACAAAAAATCAAAAGCATACACATTGAAGAGAGGAAAAGTTGCAAAAGGTGTTATACCTGCAGGCGTAGGAAAGGCTGACTGGTATAAGATAAAAGTTACCTCAACCAAACAGGTAAAACTTACAATGGTTGGCTCAAGCAGTGGGACATTAAAAGTATATTTATATAATGGTACTACAGGAGCGTCTTTTTACAATTATCTGTATACAACAGGAATTAATAGCGGTGGTACATATAAACTTTATAATCGTACAGATGGAAAACTCCAAAAAGGTACATATTATATAAAAGTGGTAAGAGGATCCAAGAAGAGCAGCGGCTGGTATAAGTTGAAATGGAAATAAAATTGAACCGAAAAAGTATTAAGAAATCAGTGTTATTAGCAGTTATGACAGTGGGAATATTCTCACTGTCAGGCTGTACAAGCAAGAATACGAATCTGGAAAAGTATTTGAATACAGGAGATGATATTGATAAATATGCATCGGATGTAATGCCACAGTTATCAGAACTTGGTGATTATGATGATATAGATTTTCAATATTATAAAGTTAAAACAGCATTTGAAACACAATCCATTGTACTTGTTGTTGAATATGATGCAAATATTTATGAAGAAAAGAAGCAGGAGATTGAATCAAAGTATATTTACCTTGACCATACGATAGAAAGCGATGATGGTTCCGGAGATATGATAATTCCCGAAAATGAATTTACAATGGATGGTTTTCAGTTTAAGGTTATAGATGATTCGTATTGTGACAGCATAGAATATCCAAAAAGTTTTGGTATGGTTGGAACGAGTGATGATATGCATAGGATAGCTTATTTGTATTTTTATGACCCATCATTAGATGTGATAACAGGAGTTTCAGCAGGAGTTTACGAAGAAGACCAAAAGATGGAGTATTTTGTAAATACTTATTTTGCATATGAATTTGACATTATTAATGATTAAGATGCTTTAATACTTTAAAGTGTTATTTAAAGTACGTTATAAAAATTATTATATGAAAGTTTGTAGTGTATACATAAAGAGGAAAGAAAATGCCTATTACAGAAATATTGGAGCAAAATGTAAAAAAATATGGAAATGATGTATGTCTTGTTGAAATCAATCCTGACATACAGGAAAGAAAAAGAGTAACATGGCGTGATTATGAATTAATTGAAGCAAATCATACATGTACATATAGAAGGGAAATTACATGGCATGTATTTAATGAAAAAGCAAATCGTTTTGCGAATTTATTATTAAGCCGTGGCATAAAAAAAGGAGATAAGGTAGCTGTTCTTTTAATGAATTGCCTGGAATGGCTTCCTATTTATTTTGGAATACTTAAAACCGGTGCGTTAGCTGTTCCGTTAAATTTCAGATACTCATCTGATGAGATTCAATATTGCCTTGATCTGGCAGAAGTAGATGTTCTTGTTTTTGGACCGGAATTTATTGGCAGAATAGAAGATATTGCAGATGATATTGGCGAGAAAAGAATATTGTTTTATGTGGGAGGAAATTGCCCAAGTTTTGCTGAGGATTACGATAAACTCACATCAAATTGTTTAAGTTTATCTCCTGATATACAACTTACAGATGATGATGATGCTGCAATTTATTTTTCTTCAGGAACAACAGGATTTCCCAAAGCTATTCTTCATAAGCATAGAAGTCTAATGCATTCATGTAAAGTAGAACAAAATCATCATGGTCAGACTAAGGAAGATGTCTTTTTGTGTATACCTCCTTTGTATCATACAGGAGCAAAAATGCATTGGTTTGGAAGTTTTTTAGTGGGGGGAAAAGCAGTATTACTAAA
>JBJEMK010000091.1:0-3179 GCA_051879635.1 Eubacterium sp. | reverse complement strand
CTAAATGGTATGCTTACTTCTCTCGCAACAAACTATAACAGAAGAAATAAAAATGTAAGGCTTTATGAGCTTGGAAACGTGTACATTCCAAAACAGGTTCCAATTACGGAACTTCCTGATGAAAGAATGCAGTTTACTCTTGGAATGTATGGTGAAGGTGATTTCTTTACAATGAAGGGAGTTGTTGAAGAATTCCTCTATAAAGCAGGATTAACATCTAAAATCAAATATAATCCTAAAGCAGGTAAAACATTTTTACATCCCGGACGTCAGGCAGAAATAATATATGGCAATAATGTTATTGGATATATTGGTGAAGTACATCCACAAGTGCTTGATAATTATGGAATCGGTGAGAGAGCATATGTTGCAGTTATTGATATGCCTTATATTGTTTCAATAGCATCATTTGATAAAAAGTATGAAGGAATTGCAAAATACCCTGCAGTTACACGAGATATAAGTATGGTTGTTCCAAAAGAAGTACTTTCAGGTGATATTGAAGCAGTTATAGAGCAACGTGCAGGAAAATTACTTGAAACCTATAATCTGTTTGATATTTATGAAGGAAATCAGATTAAGGAAGGCTATAAGTCAATGGCTTATACAATAACATTACGCTCAAAGGAGCATACACTTGAGGAAAAAGAAGTATCTGCTGCAATGAGTAAAATTATTAATGGTCTTACCGGCATGGGCATTGAACTGAGAGGATAATTATGAATTTACATGATTTTTATTATGACCTGCCTAAAGAATTAATTGCCCAGGATCCTTTAGAAGACCGGAGTAGTTCAAAATTAATGACGCTTAATGCAAAAACGGGACAGACTGGACATGATATTTTCCATAATATATGTGATTATTTAAAGCCCAATGACTGTCTTGTTATTAATAATACAAAAGTTATTCCTGCAAGGTTATATGGAAACAAAGCGGGGACAGATGCCAGAATAGAAGTTCTTCTTTTAAAAAGAAAGGAAAACGATATATGGGAAACGCTTGTTAAACCGGGCAAAAAAGCTAGAATAGGAGCAGAAATATCTTTTGGCGAAGGACTTTTGACCGGAACAGTAATTGATGTTGTTGAAGAAGGTAACAGACTCATTCAGTTTAAATATGATGGTATATTTGAGGAAATACTTGACAGGCTGGGCGAGATGCCACTGCCTCCGTATATTACACATAAGCTGGAGGATAAGAACAGATATCAGACTGTATATGCTAAATATGATGGCTCAGCAGCAGCACCTACAGCCGGACTGCATTTTACAAATGAACTGCTTGACAAGGTTGAACACATGGGAGTAAAAATAGCTAATGTTACTCTCCATGTAGGTCTTGGTACGTTTAGACCGGTTAAAGTGGAAAATGTTCTTGAGCATCATATGCATTCTGAATTTTATATGATTTCAGAGGAAGCAGCAAATGTTATTAATGAGACAAAAAAGAATGGCGGCAGGGTTATTTGTGTTGGTACTACAAGCTGTAGGACTATAGAATCTGCCGTTGATGAAAATGGATATGTATGTGCAGGCAGCGGATGGACGGATATATTTATATATCCCGGATATAAATTTAAAATATTAGACTGCCTTATTACTAATTTTCATTTGCCGGAATCAACATTGCTTATGCTTGTGTCTGCGCTTGCAGGCAGAGAAAATGTGTTGAATTCGTATAATGAAGCTATAAAAAACAAATATAGATTTTTTTCATTTGGAGATGCTATGTATATTTATACTAAATAAGCGTATTGGCATATTGCAATAAGTGAAACTCTTTACAATAAGCATATTTATGATATAATTTATGTAGGTAAAGCATATTTTATGTAAATTATATGCATATGGAGGAGATTATGAGAAAGTACTTAAAGCAAGCACTTATATTCATGTTAATTCTTATGATGATGGCTGTTTTGCCAGCTTGTGGTAAAAAGAAGGATGAAACTTCGGACGCAGATTGGCCAAGTATATCCCAGTGGAGGAGCATCGGTCTGGAGGCTACACTTCCATCACCAAAAGATGCAAAGCTTCGTAAAGCAGAGGCTGACGGTTCTACCATTACAATTATTGTAAAAAGCGTAGAAGATGGAACACTAGATTCATATGTAGAGAACTTGAAAAACTTTGGTTTTACCATTAAGGTTGGAAGTAGTCAGAATAAACCATTTGGAAGTGTTGACACCTATCAGCTTTCCAGTAATTCGGCAGTATCAGTAAGTGTTGGCATTGCAACAAAGGACAATGAAAAAATAGGCATAAAGACAGGTGACCTTTATATCAAGGTATCCGGAGTTGCAACAGATTAAATTTAGCAAAAATATAATAACAGAAAATACCCGGTGCATATTATATGTTATTTTGCACCGGGTATTTTCTGTTATAGAGATAACAAATCATTATAGAATTCAGGATATGAGATGTTTACACATTCAAAATTTTTAATTGTTGTATCGCCATCGGCGTTTAATCCTGCTATTGAAAACGCCATTGCAATTCTATGGTCCATATATGAATTGATTTCGCAACCTGAGAGAATTGAGGTATTAATAATCATACCATCATCAGTAGAGCATACATCTGCATTCATTAATTTCAAATTGTTGACAACTGTATCTATGCGGTTTGATTCTTTTACTTTTAATTCAGCAGCATCTTTAATTATTGTTGTGCCCTTTGCAAAACATGCCATAACTGCAATTATTGGGATCTCATCAATTAGCGTCGGAATAATATCTCCTGAAATAATTGTGCCATGAAGCGTACTGGATTTAACAAGAATATCAGCAGTTTCTTCTCCGGCGTCCATATGACGGTTAATAATTGAAATATTGCCTCCCATTTCCAAAGCAACTTTTATAATGCCGTCTCTAGTCTTATTTATTCCTACATTTTTAATTAGAATTTCAGAATTAGGAGTGATTAATCCGGCAGCAATAAAGTATGCCGCAGATGAAATGTCCCCGGGTATAATTACCTTTTGACCTTCAAAATGTTCAGGTGGTTTGACAGTGGCAGTGTTCTTTTCTGAAGAAATATCTATTCCGAAATGCCTAAACATCAATTCTGTATGGTTCCTGCTTAAATAGGGTTCAGTAACTGAAGTCTCTCCATCTGCATAAAGGCCTGCAAGAAGAATTGAAGATTTTATCTGTGCAGATGCTACCGGTGAAT
>JBJEMK010000090.1:0-13001 GCA_051879635.1 Eubacterium sp. | reverse complement strand
TACCATTAAATTTTAACATTGTAAATGGTGTTTTTTCTTAATTATTTTTCTGTATCATATTATTAAGTGACTTCATTTCAAGTGCAATAAGTATAATGCCAATTATTAATGACACTATATCTGCAAAAAGTCCTGCATACAAAATACCATCTAGTCCCATAAATAGAGGAAATATATACATGAATGGTATAAGAGCAATTACCTGTCTTGCCATTGAAAGCGTAAATGCTTTATAACGCTTTCCTATGGATTGGAAAAAGTGACTTGAAACAATATTAAAACCTGCTGCGCATACTCCTCCCATAAATATCTTCATTGATTTACATGCAAAATCAATCATTGCAGGATCTTTACCACCATAAATTGATAATATTGATTCAGGATTAAACTGTATAAACAACCACCCCAGTATTGATATTGTTGTCGAGAGTGCAACGCTTCGTATGTACGCTTTTTTTACTCTGATATAATTAGCTGCTCCCCAGTTATATCCACATATAGGCTGTGCCCCCTGCGCAATTCCAACACATATTCCTATAAGAATCATATTTGTTTTTAATACAATTCCCATAGCGGTCATTGCCGTATCGCCTCCTACCTGACATTGGTTTCCATAATGCTGTAAGAGATTGTTCATGCTTATCTGAACTATTGAATTGGCAAACTGCGTAATAAAACTTGACAAGCCCAGTGTACAGAATATCCATGAAAGTTTCCAGTTAATTCGTATATTTTTTAAATGCAGTTTCATATTACCTGCAGATATAAGATACCACATTATAATGCAAGCCGTAATAAACTGTGAAATTATTGTACCAAGTGCGGCACCAAAAACACCCATATTACATTTAAAAATAAATATCGGATCCAATATTACATTAAGCCCGCAGCCTGCAACAAGTGCAATCATACTTATATGTGGCGCACCATCTGTTCTCACAAAAGCTGCCATTCCCGTGCCTATCGACATAAATATAAACCCCAGCATAATCACTCCTGTGTAATCTTTTGCATAAGGCATTACTGCATCTGATGCACCTAATATTTTCAGCAAAGGCTCAAAAAATATTGCCGTTGCCAGCATAATAATAACTGATGTTATTATTGTGAGCAGAAAAGCATTTCCCATTATTTTTTCTGCTTCATCTTTTCTGTTCTCTCCCAGACGGATAGCAGCTAGCGAAGAACCTCCTACGCCTATAAGCAATGAAATTGCAAGTGTGAATGTTACTAACGGAAAAGCTACTGTTGTTGCAGCATTACCATTTGAACCTACTCCTCTTTGTATAAATATCTGATCTACTATGTTATATATTGCATTTACCAGCATGGCCACAACTGATGGTATGGCAAACTTTCTTATTAATCTCCATATTGGCTCAATTCCAAGTGGATTTTCCTGTTCTATGTTTTGTTGTCTCATCTTTTCCTCGCATTTATGTATTTAGTCACTATAATAAACCTTTTACACACAATAATATACCATTTTAAAACTATGGTCTTTTATGAAAACCATATCATGTCTTTAAAATGGTATACATTATAATTGTCATATTAACTTTTTAACTTTTATAAATATAAATTAGCTATTAAGAAAATCCTTGATTTTCTTACTTCTGACCGGATTCCTAAGTTTTCGCAATGCCTTTGCCTCTATCTGGCGTATACGCTCTCTGGTAACTCCAAATTCTGTACCCACTTCCTCCAGAGTTCTGGGATGCCCATCCTCCAGTCCGAATCTTAAAATAATGACCTGACGCTCCCTTTCTTTTAAATCTTCAAGCAGCAAATCAATATGTTCTCTCAACATTACTGCCTCAATATTGGCTTCAGGAGTTACTGTATTATTATCTGCAACGAAATCACCCAGATTAGAATCATCTTCCTCTCCTATAGGTGTTTCTAAAGATGCAGGTTCTCTTGCTATCTGCATGATTTCAAGAACCTTTTCTTCGGTCATACCTAAAGCTTGTGCAAGTTCTGCCGTAGATGGTTCATAACCCAGTTCTAATGTGAGTTTTCTCTGCATTTTTGACATTCTGTTTATTGTCTCTACCATATGCACCGGAACACGGATTGTTCTGGCATGATCAGCAAGTGCTCTTGTTACTGACTGCCTAATCCACCAAGTAGCATATGTACTTAATTTATAACCTTTTTCATAATCAAATTTTTCAACGCCCTTAATAAGACCTAAATTGCCTTCCTGAACAAGGTCCAGAAAACTCATGCCACGTCCCGTATATCTCTTTGCAATACTTACAACCAGTCTTAAATTTGCCTCTATAAGCCTTTCCTTTGCAACTAAGTCCCCTTCTGACTTTCTCTTTGCAAGAGCCAGTTCTTCCTCTGCAGTAAGAAGTGGAACTGTACCAATCTCTTTCAGATACATACGTACAGGATCTTCTGTACCAACTCCCTCTAACAAATCTACTGCGTCAATATCAATGTTTTCTTCTTCCTGCGTTGCAAAATCCTCATCAACAGGTTCTACTATATCTAATTCTTCATCCAAATCAAATTTATCATCTGTAATCTTAAGGATATCAATTTTCTGTTCTTCCAGATACTGATATAAAAACTCCATCTGGTCAACATTGATAGGTGTGTCTTTAAAGAATTCATCAATTTCCGTCACTTCTAAAACACCTTTTTTACTGCGTCCAAGTTCTACTAACTTAGCTAGGGATTCAATAAATTTTTCTTTGTCCATTAGTGTCAATTCCCTTTCTTCCCTTGTTATCCAAGGATTTGGTAAATCTATTTAAATTATTTCTTACTAGGTGCCACATTATACACAAAAAAACAGCCAGTGTAAACCGGCTGATAAAAATTTTTTCATTTTTTTTATGTTTTTGTATATTTTTATATTATTTTGTCTTATGATTTAAAAATTTTTCCGGACAAATTATAGCCAGTGACTGCTTTTTATCTTCTATATTTATTATTTTAGGAGAACCTCCGTATTCACCATCAAGAGTCCATGGTACTTCCTCTGAAGCTGTAATTTTTATTTTTGATGCTTTAAATGCAGGAACAAACTCAGATGATGTTGTCAACCCTGAAAAGTATGACATCGCACTTTGAAAATCAAGTCCTGTTTTCATCTCCCTGATAAAAGTAACCTCTAAAAGACCATCTGCAAACTCAACACCTTTACCGGTAAAATATTTTAATCCGGCAACTGAATAGGAATTAGTAATCATACCATAAATAAAGTTTCCTTCTATTGGTTCATCTAATGTATCTGCCTCTATTATCATGTGTCTTGGCTTTATTGCCGATACACTTTTTATCCCTTCTAATATATATGCCTGATGTCCAAGCATATTCTTAAGTTCTTGCGGTGTTGCATATGATACATCAGTAAAAGCCCCGAATGCCGCAACATAGTTGAAATAACTTTTTTCATTAAATACACCTATGTCTGTCCTGAACGGTATGCCGTTAACAGCTATATCGGCTGCACGTTTTATATTTTTAGGTATTTTATAGTTGGCTGCAAAATCATTGGTAGAACCCGTTGGTATATATCCTATAGGAATATCAAGTTCTGCCTCCATTATACCGCTTACTACTTCATTTAAAGTTCCATCTCCACCACTGCATACAATTAAATCCTTATCAGCTGCATATTCCATTACCTGTCGCATTGCATCGCCCTGACACTGTGTCGGATATACATCAATTCTATATCCTGCT
Source organism: Eubacterium sp. (assembly GCA_051879635.1). GTDB lineage: Bacteria > Bacillota > Clostridia > Lachnospirales > Lachnospiraceae > JBJEMK01. The sequence goes on along the minus strand of JBJEMK010000090.1, from coordinate 9,299 downwards.
TTAACAAAAATATCCAGAACATCTACTAATTGATTTTTGATTTGAACCTTTCCTGATTTTGGATTAAAAACAAATAACATGTTTTTCATAATAACTACCTGCCATTACTATATTGATCTTGTATATTGTTTTAACCATACTCGTTCTTCGTTGGTAAGATATGGGCTTATCTTGTCATATACTGCCTGATGATAACTATTAAGGCATTCTTTATCATGGCTGTTAAGATACTTAGGATCTATTCCATCTAAATCAATAGGGGCAAATGTAATAGTTTCAAATCCCATAAATCTTCCCCATCGGGTATCTGCATTTTCTATACATACCAATTCATTTTCTATTCTTATTCCGTGACTATTTTCTATATAAACACCTGGTTCATTGGTAGTAACCATACCTTTTTCAAAGACTGCGCTATCCATTCTTTCGGGTACACTTTTCCATCTGAATCCGTTGGGGCCTTCATGTACATTTAATAAAAAACCTACTCCATGCCCTGTTCCACATTTATAATCCAGGCCCAGTTTCCATAAAGGCTCTCTCGCCAGAACATCCAGATTCTGCCCCGTACATCCATGCATAAACTTAGCATCTGAAAGTCTTAACATTGACTTGGTAACTGTAGTAAAATGAAGTTTCATCTCGTCACTTATCGGGCCTAGCACAAAAGTTCTTGTGATGTCTGTCGTACCCTCCAGATACTGTCCCCCTGAATCTACCAGCAACATTCCCTCAGGCTCCAATGTATAATTGCTTTGCCCGGTTGCTTCGTAATGCATCATTGCTGCATGTTCCTTATATGCACTTATAGTAGCGAAACTTGGCTCCACATAATAATCCATCTCATAACGCAGATTTTCAAGATACTGTGCCGCACTAATCTCAGTAATAGTTTCCTTGCCCACATTATTTTTAAGCCAATACATAAACTTTGTAACTGCAACTCCATCTTTAATATGGCACTTTCTCAGATTTTCAAGTTCCGTTTCGTTCTTTATTGCCTTAAATAATGATTCCGGATTAGGAGCATCAAGTATCTGTACTCCAACTCCTATCATTGAATACATCTGGAAATTAACCTTTGATTTATCCAATAAAACCTTTGATTTCATTTTGATATTCTTAATATAGGTATATGCCTCTCTATATGGCAGATTAGTCACTCCTGCTTCACTAAGTTCCTCCGGCATATCAGTAGCTGAAAATATTATTGCCTGCTCATGAGTAATCATTGCAAATGCAAATATTACAGGATTATATAATATATCACTGCCTCTTATATTAAACAGCCATGCTATGTCATCAAGTGAAGTAATGATATGCACATCTGCATCCTGTCTTTTCATTTCTTCTCTTACTCTTTGAAGCTTACTCTTTACACTTTCTCCTGCAAATCTTTCCTGCAGGTAAAAAACATTAGAAAACTCCATTGGCGGACGATTATCCCATACAAAATCAATCAAATCCGGATGATTTTCAAGCCTTCCAAAAAGAGGCTTAATAGCTGCCTTTATGGCCATGCCTGCCTGTGCGCTTATCATCTTGCCATCCACAGCTACTACTCCGTTATATGGCAGGTTTTCTGCTATATATTCTGTAAATAATGGTACACCAGGTTCGCCCATACGCATAAGACGTATACCCGAACCTTCCAATTCCTTTTCTGCCTGAATAAAGTATCTTCCATCTGTAAACAGAACTGCGTCATCCTCCAGTAGTAAAAATGTACCTGCTGAACCTGTAAAACCTGTCAGATACTCTCTTACTTTAAAATAATCGCTTATATACTCTGATGAATGAAAATCAGCAGTCGGTACAATATATATATCGATATGCCTGTTTTTCATTATTTTTCTTAATACCATTAAATTTTCAGTTATCATAAATTTTTCCGTCTATTATATGACGCTCCCACTAATTTAACTATATTTTTTTACTAGACTAGTATATCACAAATGTTTCTATTAACAACTTATTTATTGGATATTTTTGCCCAAATTGCAAATAATAAAACCGATAATAAATAGACTTAAGGAGTATTATGATGAAAGATAAAATTTTTGGAATACTGCAAAGAGTCGGCCGCTCATTTATGCTGCCAATTGCAATCCTGCCCGTTGCCGGACTCTTTCTTGGTATCGGTGGTTCCTTTACAAATGAAACTATGCTTAATACTTATGGACTAACCAGATATATCGGTCCCGGCACTCCTGTATATGCAGTTCTTACTGTTTTAAATGATGCAGGCTCAATTGTATTCACTAATCTTCCACTTATTTTTGCTATTGGTGTTGCAATTGGAATGGCAAAAAAAGAAAAAGAGGTTGCCGCTCTTGCCGGAGCCATAGCTTTTTTTGTAATGCATGCTTCTATTGGTGCATTATTACAGATTGCAGGAAGCGCTTCTGCTGATTTAAGTGGTTCTACAATTGATGTTGTAGGTATTACTTCCCTGCAAATGGGTGTGTTCGGCGGAATTATAGTAGGTCTTGGCGTCGGTGCACTTCACAACCGTTTCTATAAAATAGAACTTCCTCAGATTCTTTCATTCTTCGGTGGAACACGTTTTGTTCCTATTATATGTTCTATTGTATATCTTTTTGTAGGTATTTTAATGTACTTTATATGGCCACCTGTTCAAAACTTTATTTATTCACTTGGTGACCTTGTACGTGGGCTTGGCTACTGGGGAACATGGATTTATGGAATTATAGAAAGAGCTCTTATTCCTTTTGGCCTCCACCATGTTTTTTATATTCCATTCTGGCAGACAGCAGTGGGTGGTACTGCAGAAATTGGCGGAGTTATAGTTGAAGGTGCACAAAACATCTTTTTTGCAGAGCTTGGACAAAGCAACATCGCACATTTTAGTGTAGAAGCTACAAGATTTATGGCAGGCAAATTCCCGTTTATGATATTTGGACTTCCGGGTGCGGCTCTTGCAATATACCGGCAGGCAAAATCAGAAAAGAAAAAGCTAATCAGTGGTCTTCTGCTTTCAGCTGCACTTACTTCTATGATTACCGGTATAACTGAACCACTAGAGTTTACATTCTTATTTGTTGCTCCTCTTCTATATGGAATTCACTGTATACTTGCAGGACTTTCTTATATGCTAATGCATATTTTTAATGTAGGCGTAGGAATGACTTTTTCCGGCGGACTTATTGATTTATTCCTATTTGGCATAATGCAGGGAAATGCAAAGACAAACTGGCTCAATATTATATGGGTAGGAATAATTTATTTTATTGTATATTATCTGTTGTTCAGCTTTATGATTAAGAAATTTAATTATAAAACTCCGGGAAGAGAAGATGATAATTCTGAAACAAAACTTTACACCAGAAAGGATGTTGAGGCCAGAAATACTTCTGCAAAAATACTAAACGGTCTTGGGGGTAAAGAAAATATAAGTGATCTAGATTGCTGTGCTACAAGACTTCGTATAACAGTTTATGATGAATCAATGGTCAATGAAAAAATCCTTAAATCTACCGGAGCCTCAGGTGTTATAAAAAAAGGAAAAGGTATACAAATTATTTATGGTCCTCAGGTTACAACCATAAAATCAAATTTGGAAGACTATCTGGAACATTATACAGATGATTCAGTTGATTTTCCAATTAATACACCTTCCAAAAATCAGGATGAAAATGACGATAAAGTATATGCCTCTGAGCTTATTTATTCCCCTCTTTCAGGCAGCATAATTCCTCTCATAGAAGTTAACGACCCTGCCTTTGCCGGCGAAATGCTGGGAAAGGGTGTTGCCATCAAGCCTGTTACAGGAAATATTGTAGCACCTGTACGTGGACAGGTAACAACACTATTTGATACGCATCATGCAATAGGAATAACTTCTGAAAATGGTGCAGAAATTCTAATTCATATAGGAATTGATACTGTTAATCTTAATGGTGAATTTTTCACCCCTCATGTAGAGAGCGGGGATACTGTGGAAACAGGAGATTTGCTGATAGAATTTGATATTGAAAAGATTACCAATGCAGGATATGATATCACAACACCGGTTATTATTACTAATAGTGATAATTACAGTAATATTTCGGTACTTGTATCAGAAAAAGTCAGACAAAAGAATCTGCTGCTGGAACTGGAGCGTTAAGCTTCAGCAGATAAAACAATCACCCGGTGAAATGATTTTATATAAAACAACTTCACCGGGCGATTATTTTATAGAATAGCATATAATCTTGAATTACATACTATAATTATACCCTTCTTCAAAAGCTTTTTTATTAATATCTATGGTCTTTGGCGGAACTGTTTTTTCTATAATTTTCATCCAGTCATCTTTGGAGAAATCCATATGCTGTGCTGCAATTCCTATTATTATAGTATTAAACACCCTTGTATTTCCAAGCTCTCTTGCCTTTGCCATAGCGTCTACTACAAGAACATTATATTTACTCTTGAGTTTTTCTATTATTCCGTCCGGATAAGCTGCTGCACCGATTACAACAGACATCGGATCTATACGCTCATCATTTACTATAATGACTCCGTCTTTTTTTAGAAAATGTGCATAACGCAGTGCTTCAAGTTTTTCAAATGCAATTAAAACATCTGCCTGCCCTTCTTCTACTATAGGCTCTGCAACTTCTTTGCCATATCTGACATATGTAACAACACTTCCTCCACGTTGTGCCATTCCATGTACTTCTGAAACTTTTACATCATAACCGGCCTCTATGGTAATATTACCAAGTATACGACTTGTAAGCAGTGTCCCCTGCCCGCCTACACCTACAATCATAATATTTTTTGTAGACATATTATCTCACCTCCACTTTCTTAATGGAGCCGAATCGACAAATGTTATGACACAATCCACATCCATTACACATAGTATCATTAATCCTAATAGAGCCATCTTCCTGTTTAGTAATAGCAGGACATCCCGGTTTTAAGCACATTCCGCACTTTTTGCATATATCTGTGTCAATTTCATATTGAACAGTAACAGGTGCCTTGCTGAGCAATGCACATGGTGCCTGTGAGATAATAACCGATACTTCATCTTTTGCATTCTCTTCACGAATCGCTTTTTCAAGTTCCTCTATATCAAAAGCATTTACAACTCTTACATTAGGTACTCCTATTGCTTTACACAGGTCTACTAAATCCACTGCATATGTAGCTTCTCCCTTTAAGGTTTTTCCTGTAGCAGCATGGTCCTGATGTCCTGTCATACCTGTGGTTGAGTTATCCACAATAATTACTGTTCCTGTTGCTTTATTGTATACCATATTAATAAGTGAATTAACACCTGTATGCATAAATGTCGAATCACCAATTACTGCAACCCAGTCTTTTATGTAATCTCTACCCTTAGCCTTTTCCATTCCGTGAAGAGTACTGATGCTTGAACCCATACAGACTGTTGTGTCTATTACGTTAAGAGGTGCAACTGCACCTAATGTGTAACATCCTATATCTCCCGCTGCATGGAATTTCATTTTATTCAATACATAAAATGTACTCCTGTGTGGACATCCGGGACAGAGAATAGGGGGTCTTACAGGTGCCTCTGCCGGTTGCTCGATTTCAGGATTTTCTCCAAGAACTGCTTTTCTAAGCATATTTGCACTGTATTCTCCCTGTACGGTAAATATTTCTTTACCTACAGCTTTTATTCCCCATGATTTAACCTGTTCTTCAATGATTGGTTCGAGTTCTTCTACTATGTAAAGTTTATCAACCTTTGATGCAAATTCTTCTATTAATTTTTTAGGGAGCGGATTTACCATTCCAAGCTTTAATATAGATGCATTTGGAAGCACCTCTTTTACATACTGATAAGGTATTCCTGATGTGATTACACCTATTGCAGTATCATTATATGTAATTTTATTAATAGGGAAATCACATCCATCCTCTGCCATTTGCTTTTCCCTGGCTTCTACATACAAATGTCTCTTTATTGCATTTCCCGGCATCATTACGTTTTTAGCAGCGTTCCTCTCGTAAGGTTTATCCTTAATCTCTTGCCTCTCACATAATTCTACCAGCCCCTGAGAATGAGATAACCTTGTTGTCGTTCTGATAATTATTGGAGTATCATACTTCTCACTAAGTTCATAAGCATACTTTGTAAAATCCTTAGCTTCCTGACTGTCTGACGGTTCTAATACAGGTACATGTGCTGCTCTGGCAACTGCTCTGGAATCCTGCTCATTTTGAGAACTATAAAGACCCGGATCATCTGCCGCAACCATTACTAACCCGCCATTAACTCCTATGTATGATACTGTATAAAGTGGATCTGATGCCACATTTACTCCTACATGTTTCATGGAAACAAGTGAACGTACACCACTCATTGATGCTCCTATTGCAACCTCTGCTGCAACTTTTTCATTTGGTGACCACTCAGCATAAATTTCATCGTATTTTACGATATTTTCACTGATTTCTGTGCTTGGGGTTCCCGGGTAAGCCGCTGAAACCTTAACGCCTGCTTCATATGCTCCCCTTGCAATTGCTGCATTTCCAAGCATTATCGTTTTTTTTGCCATAAAAGATATTTCCTTTCTTCCGTTTTACACACTAAATTATATTATAAAACAGGTACTATTTAGTGTCAATTGCAAAGAATCAAGGCTTTTGGGGTTATAACCCCAAAAGCCTTGATGGATTATCACATGTTATTTTATTAAACATTTCATTTGAAACCATTTCTTTTAGTATTTGTAGTCCTTTCCCCTGATCTTCCCAAGGTGAATCTGACCCAAATATTATTTTGTCTGAATCGTGTTCATTTAGCACTTTTTGTAAAAGCTTCATATCATTATAAGCATGTCCCATGCTTGTATCTATTACAATATCTTTTCCAACCAGATACTTCAATACTGAATCAATATTTTTAAGTCCTCCATAATGAGCTGCTATCAATGTTCCTCTGCCTAACTCGGGCAGTACTTTAGCAATCATTTCCGGAGTGCAATGCTGATTGTCCGGACTTAATGGATCCATTCCCGCATGAACAAGTACCATTAACCCTTGATTAAAGGCTTCGCGTATAATCTCTATTGACCTCAAATCATCCATATAAAAATTCATATAATCATGATGAAGTTTGATTCCCTTTATCCCAAGTTTCTTTATTCTTTTTAATTCTTCTTTGTAATCTTCAAACTCGGGATTCATTGTCCCAAAGGAAAATAATCCGTCTGCACCAGTATAGGCTGATGCAATGTCATTTTGTTTTATCACCTGTGTCGGCTTTGTTGCAATAGGCATCATGACCGTATAATCAATTCCGTTTTCTTTCATTGATTTCTTTAAATCTGAAACTGTTCCATTAGTATGCGGCTTGCTATTACAGGTTTTTGACAATTGGTCCAAAACCCTTTCTGCCATATGGTCCGGAAATGTGTGTGCATGAAAATCAATTATCACGATATCACCTTCTTAAATTTTTTAGTTGTCCTCACCAAGTGCTTCTTTCCCGGTTACTACAACTTTTTTGCCGTAGCAGGCAAAAATGCTGTCAATCTCACTCTTTGAAAGCTTTGGAGTAACAAGACTTACAAGTGGTACTATTATAAGACTTGCAATCATTAAAAATGCTCCAAGGTTAACAGGTGAAGCAATATTAAATCCTAATACAGTTCCCTGAGGTTTTATAATAAGATGTGCAACTGTCAGTACTGTAGCAAATATAAAAGATACATATACACTTATCTTTGTTGTTCCCTTCCAGAATAATCCATAAAGGAATGGTGCCAGAAATGCGCCTGCCAGTGCACCCCATGAGTAACCCATAAGGTCTGAAATAACTGCGTTCTTGTTACAAGCTATTATAACAGAAATAATTAAAAATACAGCAATAAGTATTCTCATTGACAACATTTGCTGTTTTTCTGTCATTCTGTCTTTTGTTGCAGGTTTAAACAAATCCAGTGTCATAGTTGAACTGGAAGTCAATACAAGTGATGACAGCGTTGACATTGTTGCTGATAAAACAAGTACAATTACTATGCCGATAAGCAATGGGTTTAATTTTTCTATCATAGCAGGAATAATTCCATCTGAACCAACCTCCAAAAACTGCTCATCTGTAAAGAATATTCTACCAAATCCTCCCAAGAAATAACAGCCTCCTGCAACAACAATTGCAAATGCTGTTGATACAAGTGTTCCTGTCTTAATAGCTCTTTCATCTTTTATTGCATAAAACTTTGTTACCATCTGTGGCAGTCCCCAAGTACCGAGTGACGTAAGTATAACTACTCCTACCAGATTAATAGGATCAGGTCCGAAAAATGATGCAAACACACCTGATGCATTCTCATATCCTGATATAGTCGGTTTGGCCGCAACATTTGATAAAGCTGCCATTGAGCCATAGAACCCACCATTGATATTAAGTACCGCTGCTATAACTGCGCATATACCAATAAGCATTATTATACCCTGAATAAAATCATTGTATGCCGTTGCTTTATATCCACCAATAATTACATATATAGCAGTTATTAACGCCATTGCAATAAGACAATATATGTAATCTATATTAAATGCCATTTCAAAAAGACGTGACAATCCATTAAATGCAGAAGCTGTATATGGAATGAGAAATATAAAAATAATTATTGCTGAAATTATTTTTAATGCTTTACTATTATATCTCTTTTCAAAAAACTGTGACATAGTAGCACTTCCTAAATGCTTTGTCATGGTTCTGGTTCTTCTGCCCATAATTGCCCACGCCATAAGTGAACCAATAAATGCATTTCCCAGGCCTATCCAAGTAGCAGAAATACCATAATTCCATCCGAATTTTCCCGCATATCCAACAAAAATAACTGCGGAAAAATATGAAGTTCCATATGCAAATGCCGTAATCCACGGTCCTACACTACGTCCCCCTAATACAAATCCGTTGACGTCTGTTGCGTGCTTTCTTGTTGCTACTCCGATACTTATCATTATTGAAAAAAATATGACAAGCATCGCAATCTTAATAAACAAATCCATCTCTGTCTCCTTTTATTATAATTATTAGTGTTTGCTTTAATACTTTTAAGTTGCTTCACTTTAAAGCATTAAAGTAAAATACTTAAAATGACAATACCACATCGGTGTGGTATTGTCAACTGATTTTACCGTTAAGTTATCTAAAGATTATAGTGCCATCTTCTTCGTTCATACTATCTACAATAGCTAACGATTCCAAATGTATGCCCTTTTCGCGTATTATGGCTCCTCCCCTCTGGAATCCCTTTTCTACCGCTATACCTACACCGGCTAATTGTGCCCCTGCTGACTCG
>JBJEMK010000089.1:0-13144 GCA_051879635.1 Eubacterium sp. | reverse complement strand
TGATGATATTCAAAATGCAAAGGCGAGTGGGAAAGCATTTTTTGGTAAGAATGTCATTGATATTTGTAAAAAATCAGACATAGCATTTTTAGGTCTGCATGGAGAAGATGGAGAAAACGGAAAAGTTCAGGCTGCATTTGATTTGCTGGGCATAAAATATACAGGTTCAGGATATTTAGGAAGTGCACTTGCAATGGATAAGGCATTAACAAAAGTAATGCTGAATGCCGGTGGTGTTCCTATGGCAAAAGGTTTTACTATGACTAAGGAAGATATCGATAAGTCATTAAACAATAAAAATGTAAATATTCCATGTGTAGTCAAACCATGTTGTGGTGGTTCGAGTGTAGGAGTTTCTATTGTTATGGAGGAATCTGATTATGAAAAAGCACTGGATGAAGCATTTTCTTATGAAAATGAGATAATGATTGAGGAATATATAAAAGGGAGAGAGTTTTCAGTAGGAGTTGTAGGAGGTAAGGCATTACCTGTTATTGAAATTATACCAAAAGCCGGATTTTATGATTATAAAAATAAATATACGCAGGGTGCAACTTTGGAAGTATGTCCTGCCCAATTAGAAGCGGACAAGACAAAAGAAATGCAGAAGTTTGCAGAAAAAGCAGCCACTATATTAAAATTAGAGGTCTATGCCAGAATTGATTTTCTTATGAGTGATAAAGGATATATATATTGTCTGGAAGCTAATGCACTTCCGGGAATGACTGCTACAAGCCTTATTCCGCAGGAAGCAGCTGCAATTGGAATTGATTTTGAAACTTTATGTGATAAGATTATAGCATTATCGATGGAAAAATATAATTAATATACATTTGTTTACTTATGGAGGCAGTATATGAAGGGCATGACACTTAGCAATATTGCAAAAGCATGTAACGGACAATATATTGGTGATGATAGTTTAAAAAATGAATACATAGAAGGTGCAGTTATTGATAGCAGACTTATAGAAAAAAATTATTTGTTTATACCTGTGGCCGGGCAGAGAGTTGATGGACACGATTTTATTAATCAGGTTTTTGAAAAAGGTGCTATTTGTACTTTGTCTGAAAGAAAGCTGGAATCACCAATCGGGCCGTATATTCTGGTAGAGTCTACACTTAAGGCATTAAAGGATATAGCTGCTTACTATAGAAGCATAGCAGATATTAAGGTTGTTGGAATTACAGGGAGTGTTGGCAAAACAAGTACAAAAGAGATAATATCATCAGTATTGTCTATGAGGTTTAATGTTTTAAAGACAGAAGGCAATCTGAATAATGAGATAGGACTTCCTCTTACTGTTTTAAAAATAAGAGAAGAACATGAAATTGCGGTTTTAGAGATGGGAATCAGTGATTTTGGTGAGATGCACAGACTTTCATCAATAGCCAGACCTGATGTATGTGTTATTACTAATATTGGAACATGCCATCTTGAAAATCTGGGTAATCGTGATGGTGTATTCAAAGCAAAGACAGAAGTGTTTGACCATATGGGAGATAACCCTCACATAATATTAAATGGAGACGATGATAAACTTGCATCAGTTCAGGATATAAATGGCATTAAGCCTATATTTTTTGGAATAGATACAGACAGGGATTTGGGCGTTTACGGAGTTACTAATATGGGCATTGAAGGGACGCGTGTAAATATTAAAGCATATGATAAGGAATTTTTTGCAACAATACCTATTCCGGGCATGCATATGGTATATAATGCTCTGGCTGCAACTGCTGTCGGCATGTGTTTTGATATGGATTTTGATGAAATCAAGAGAGGTATAGAAGCTCTAAAACCTGTAACGGGCAGAAATAATATTATCAGAAACAGAAATCTGACAATTATAGATGATTGTTACAATGCCAATCCGATGTCAATGAAAGCTTCATTAGATGTACTATCTATGGTGCCTGAAAACAAAATTGCAATACTTGGAGATATGTTTGAACTGGGAACAAATGAACAGCAGCTACATTGGGAAATTGGAAAGTATGTGGCGTCAAAAGGAATTGATAAACTTGTATGTGTTGGCAATTTGAGTAAGTATATGGCAGAAGCAGCAAAACAATCAAAAGATATTAATGTAAATTATTTTGAAACTCTGGATAAATTACTTGATAATATAAATTCTATTATTAAAGGAAATGAAACAATTCTGGTAAAAGCTTCGCATGGCATGAAGTTTGCCAAAGTAGTAGAAATATTAAAAAGTATATAATGAAAAGGGCATCCATATGGATGCCCTTTTGACAATATAGTTAATTTACTATTTGCCTGCCATCTGGCGTTCCTGCGCCTCAATCATCTTTTTAACCATGTAACCGCCAACTGATCCGTTCTGAGCAGATGTTAAGTTACCATTGTAGCCGTCTGTTAAAGGCACGCCAAGTTCTGTTGCAACTTCCATTTTGAATTTGTTCATTGCACTTTTAGCTTCAGGCACACTTGTCTTGTTTGATGAACCACTCATGATACTTCCTCCATTCTACATATGCTTACGCATGTGGATGTTAACATGACAATCAATAATCACATGGATTAATGAAATTAATAATTGTAATTAATAAACAATTCAATTTGTTCATGTAATTATAGATTGTTGTTACATTGCTAGTATGTGAAGTATTTCAAATAATACACTGGTAAGTTGTTGTTAAATTGTCAAAAAATGAAAAATAAAATTTATTAATGTTCTATTTTATATATTTTAAAATTTTAAAAATATTTGAAACATATGTTTTGATGAATTCAGTATCATTAATCATGTTTTCATTTATTTCTATATATGAATAGCAATTTAGAGGTGTTGCTTTTTCTCGATGATTCTTATCAACAAAAGCTGCAACACATTTATGAACAGCCATATCTTCATCAGGAAGGAAATAATATTCTTCGTAATTAGGATAATAAAGCCGTATTTTCCTGTTTTTTGACTTTACGGATAAAAACGCAGTTTCCGAGTTAGCAGACAAATAGAAATCTTCAAAACGAAATGAAATGCTGCAAGGTAAAATATTGGCGGGTTTTATTGAAAAAATAACTTCTTCACATAAATTTCCATTTATATCTTTATAAGTATTTATCTTTGCATTTAATCCATTAAAGTCTCCATTTATAAAGTCATAAAAGCTTAATATAGAAGTAAGTTTTCCCATATTAAGAATATCTTCATAATTGTGTAAAAGTAATACATTAAATAATCTTTCATCTTTAGTGCTTAAATATTCTTTGTATACTTCAATTAAATCGCCACCGAAAAAAACGTCATTTCTGAGTATGCCAAAGGCATTTTCTATAGTTTTCTGTTTTAAATTGTCTAATTTAAGAATTGTTCTATATGGTTTTATATATTTATATAAATCAACAGAATTAAAATTTGAAAAATCAAAGTCTGTTTCGAATTTTTTGCAGCGTTGTGTAACAAATGGAATATCAAACGAATTTCCATTAAAATGAATTAGTGTATTATATTTGGAAGCCAGATTTATAAATTCTTCCAATACATACTTTTCGTCTCCCGGACCTTCAGCGAACCACTGGATGCAGTATGGCTCTCCATTTTTGAAATACATACATCCTATAAGATATATACAGCAATATTTTGAAGCAAGACCGGTAGTTTCAATATCAAAGAAAAGAATCTTGTCCAAAGGGAAGCGTGAAGCGAGAGGATATTCAAAAGTAATATGAGCAGGGCCTTTAATTATTTTCATAATGTTCCTTCCTAAGCAATTATACAAATGATTTAATAATAATACATTTATTTTGATTATTTAGCAATAAATGATCTGTAATTGTTGAAAATAAAATTGAAAAAACAGGAAAATTATATTATAGTTATATAAATATTGTGTTTATAATAAACACCTGATGTGAAAAGAGGTAAAAATATGTCAATTTTAACTTTTAAGGGTGGAGTGCATCCGTTGGAAGGTAAAGAATTGTCTAAAAACAGACCTATTAAGGCTATAGTTCCTAAGGGTGAATTAGTTTTTCCGCTGTCTCAGCACATAGGAGCACCGGCTATACCAATTGTAGAAATTGGCGAAAAAGTATTTGCCGGACAGAAAATTGCTGAAGCTGGCGGTTTTATTTCGGCTAATATTCATTCATCTGTATCAGGTACTGTAAAGGCAATCGAACCAAGACTTACTGTAGCTGGTACAAAGGTAATGTCAATTGTTATTGAAAGTGACGGAGAATTTACTACTCTGGAAACAGATATGGCAGAATGGCTGCTTGAAAATTTTACAAAACAAAACATACGGGAAGTAATTAAGGAAGCCGGAATTGTCGGAATGGGTGGAGCCTGTTTTCCTACAAATGTAAAGCTTACACCTAAAGATGATGATGCAATTGAGTATGTAATTGTAAACGGCGCTGAATGTGAACCATATCTTACTTCAGACTATAGAAGACTTATAGAGACACCACAAAAGGTAATAGAGGGCCTCAAAACAATACTATTATTATTTGATAATGCACAGGGCATAATTGCTATTGAGGATAATAAAAAGGATGCAATAGTAAAGATTTCTGAACTTGTAAAGGATGAACCAAGAATTACGGTTAAGGCACTATATACTAAGTATCCACAGGGTTCCGAGAGACAGTTGATTTATGCTGTTACGGGAAGGAAAATAAATTCTTCAATGCTTCCGGCAGATGCAGGATGTGTTGTTGATAATGTTGATACGGTTTGTGCTGTATATGAAGCTGTAAGAAATGGTCAGCCTCTTACTTCACGCATTGTGACAGTTACAGGATATGGAATAAAAGAACCACAGAATTTTCTGGTTCCAATCGGAACCAGTCATGCGCAGCTTATTGAAGAAGCAGGTGGTCTTACTGAAGAATGTGAGAAGATTGTTTCAGGTGGTCCTATGATGGGTACAGCACTTTTTGATTTGAATGTTCCTGTTGTAAAAGGGTCATCTGCAATTTTGTGCATTATAAAGGATGAAGTCAAATCAGCCACACAGACTAATTGTATTAATTGTGGCAAATGTGTTGAAGTCTGTCCTGAGAATCTGGTATGTACAAAGCTTGCCACTTTTGCAGAGGCCGGCAATACACAGATGTTTGAAAAATATTATGGGATGGAATGTATGGAATGTGGCAGTTGTTCCTTTATATGTCCTGCAAAAAGAAATATAACACAGGCAATTAAATCTATGAAAAAAGATATCATTGCCCAGAGAAGGAGGCAGGCATAATGGACGGTATTTTAAATGTATCTTCAACTCCGCATACAAGGTCATCTAACACAACACAAAGAATTATGATGGATGTTTGTATTGCACTTATACCGGCATCAGCTGTTGGTATCTATGTATTTGGAGTAAGAGCACTATTACATATTATTATTACAATTTTTTCATGCATAGCAGTTGAGGCTGTATATGAATACTTTATGAAAAAACAAATAACAGTAAATGACTTTAGCGCAGTAGTAACAGGGTTATTACTTGCCCTTAATCTTCCGGCCAGTGCACCATTATGGATGGGAGCATTAGGTGGAGCTTTTGCAATATTAATTGTAAAACAATTATTTGGCGGCCTTGGTCAGAATTTCATGAATCCGGCGCTTGGAGCAAGATGTTTTCTGCTGATTTCATTCACATCAGCAATGACTGATTTCTCTTTGGACGGAGTGTCAGGTGCCACCCCGCTGGCTGTATTAAAGAGCGGTGGTGCAGTAAATGTTCTCGATATGTTTTTGGGAACAATAAGAGGTACAATTGGTGAGACCAGTGTTTTAGCACTGCTTATTGGTGCGATATATTTACTTGTAAGAAAAGTAATTGATATAAGAATTCCATTTTTCTATCTGTTAACATTTGTTGTATTTATTATTTTGTTTGGCGGACATGGATTTGATGTGGAATATATAGCAGCACAGCTTTGTGGCGGAGGACTTATGCTTGGCGCATTCTTTATGGCCACAGATTATGCAACTTCACCGGTTACTAAGAATGGACGTATTATATTTGGAATATGTCTTGGTGTTCTTACAGGTGTATTTAGAATTTTTGGAGCTTCAGCAGAAGGTGTTTCATATGCAATAATTTTTACAAATCTGCTGGTTCCGCTAATTGAACGTTTTACCATCCCTAAAGCATTTGGAAGGGAGGGCAAATAATGAAAAAGTTAATAAAAGAAGCATTAATATTATTTGTTATTACAATTGTTGCAGGTTTCCTGCTTGGCTTGGTTTATGAAACTACAAAGGATGCAAGAACCAGACAGGAAGAAAAGGCTCAGAAACGGGCATACCAGGAAGTATTTAAAGATGCAGAATCATTTAAAAATGTAATGTATGATGCAGATGCAGTTGATAAATTTATTCTGGATTCAGATGAGGATATTCAAAGTGGGGACATAATAATTGATGGAATTGTTTCAGCACAGAACTCGGATGGAGAAATCATGGGATATGTAGTTACCGTTACGGATACTAACGGTTATGGTGGTGATATACAATTCACTGTTGGGATTCAGAATGATGGAACTGTCAATGGTATATCTATTCTCTCAATAAGTGAAACAGCCGGACTGGGAATGAAGGCACAGGATGATTCATTTAAGAATCAGTATTCCGGTAAAAATGTCGATAAGTTTGAATATACAAAAGACGGGGCATCAAATGATAATGAAATTGATGCAATAAGTGGAGCTACTATTACTACAAAGGCCATGACAAATGGAACCAATGCAGCAATATATTGTGTTGATTATCTGACTGGAGGTGGCAGCAATGAATAGATGCATAGAGAGACTTCATAATGGAATTGTAAAGGAAAATCCGACATTTGTATTAATGCTGGGAATGTGTCCTACACTGGCAGTTACTACTTCGCTTATAAACGGAGCTGGTATGGGACTTTCAACAACGGTAGTACTTGTTATGTCAAATGTTATGATAGCATTGCTTAGAAAAGTCATACCGAACGGAGTAAGGGTTCCTGCGTTTATAGTCATAGTTGCAAGTTTTGTTACTTTACTTCAATTTATGCTGGAAGCATATCTGCCATCATTAAATTCATCACTTGGGATATATATTCCTTTAATAGTTGTTAATTGTATAATACTTGGAAGAGCAGAATCGTATGCTTCGAAAAACCCCGTATTACCATCATTATTTGATGGGTTGGGAATGGGACTTGGATTTACAGTAGGACTTTCATGTCTTGGTGCAGTACGTGAGTTAATAGGTGCAGGTTCCGTAGCAGGGATACAGATTTTAGGCGAGGGAAGCATTACCGGATTTTCAATATTTGAAAGCTATCAGCCTATAACAATATTTATATTGGCACCCGGTGCATTTTTTGTACTTGCATTTCTTGTTGCATTGCAAAACAAGATGAAATTGAATGCAGGTAAAAAAACAAAAGAAAAAGGCTGCCTGTCAGGTGACTGTGCAAACTGCTCGGTATGTGGCGATAATACAAAAACAGACAGGGAGGAAGCATAATATGGTACATATCATTCTGATTGCTGTATCGGCAGCACTGGTAAATAATGTAATTTTAAGTCAGTTCCTTGGCCTGTGTCCATTTCTTGGTGTATCAAAGAAAGTTGAGACGGCAGGTGGAATGGGAGCAGCAGTTATCTTTGTAATGACGATTGCATCAGCAGCATCAAGCCTTATATATGATTTTGTGCTTACCCCATTAAAACTGGAATATCTGGAAACTATAGTATTTATTCTGGTTATTGCTGCGCTTGTCCAGTTTGTTGAAATGGTATTAAAGAAGATGATGCCTTCGCTTTATAATTCGCTTGGCGTATATCTTCCACTCATTACAACCAACTGTGCAGTACTTGGTATTGCATTAAAAAATGTACAGAATAGTTATGGTTTTATTGAAAGTATTGTTAATGGATTTGGCTCGGCTGTTGGTTTTACTATAGCTATTGTAATTATGGCAGGTATAAGAGAAAAAATTGAATATAACAATATATCACCTGCATTCAAAGGAATGCCGATAGTTTTAATAACGGCAGGGCTTATGGCAATGGCTTTCTTTGGATTCTCAGGAATATTATAGGAGGCGCATATGTTAAGTAATGGAATATTCACAGCTACTCTTGTAATAGGAATAGTTGGTTTAATAATAGGTGTTTTACTGGGAATAGCAGGTAGGAAATTTGCTGTTGAAATTGATGAGAAGGAAGTGGCTATAAGGGAAGAACTTCCGGGAAATAACTGTGGCGGTTGTGGATATGCTGGCTGTGACGGACTGGCAGCCGCAATAGCAAAAGGAGAAGCATCAGCAGCAGGCTGTCCGGTAGGTGGTGCATCAGTTGCAGAAAAAATTGCCGGAATAATGGGAGTAGAAGTAGATGTTGTTAGGTATGTTGCTGTCGTAAAATGTGCAGGGGACTGTGAAAATGCAAAAGAACGCTATGAATATACCGGAAACAAAAGCTGCAGGGAAGCGGTTTACCTTCCGGGTGGTGGTTCTAAATCGTGTACATACGGCTGTCTGGGATATGGTTCATGTGTCAAAGTATGTGAAAATAATGCTATAACAATAGAAAATGGAATTGCTGTAGTAGATAAAGATAAATGTTTTGCATGTGGAAAGTGTGTAAAAGCGTGTCCTAAAGGCCTTATAGAATTGGTTCCGTATGATGCCCAATATATAGTAAAATGTAATTCTAATGATAAAGGGAAAGAAGTAAAGTCAGTCTGTAATGCAGGCTGTATCGGATGTTCTTTATGTGCAAAGAATTGTCCGAGTGATGCCATAATAATAGAAAATAATATTGCACATATTGATTATTCAAAGTGCAGTAATTGTGGTACATGTATGGCAAAATGTCCGGTAAAGATTATACGAAAAAATTAAAAAAATATAAAATATATATACATCCGATGAATATAAAAAGCTCAGTATTCTAATATATTTAATCATATTGTACATACTAAATCATAATGATAACATTATGAGGTGGGAAAATGCCATATAAATTTATAAGCCCGGAAGTTGTACAAACAATAAAAAATATTGATAGGGAATTGTATATAGGAGAAAGTTTTGATTTATTAAAGAAAAACATAGTTGTTGCAGAAAGAAAAGCATGCGTATATTTTATTAATGGCTTCTGCAAAGAAGACGTAATGGAAAAACTTCAGGAATTTTTTTCTTCCATAAAAAAAGAAGATATGCCGGATGATGCAGAACAATTTTGCGACAAAATGATAACTTATATAGAAGCAGATACGGAAACAGATAAAGAGGAGATTATTACTAATATATTATCAGGTGTTGTATGTCTGGTTATAGATGGTTATGATAAAGCATTTCTTATTGATGTAAGGACTTATCCGACCAGAGGTATTGAAGAACCTGAAAAATATAAGGTATTAAGAGGCTCGAGAGATGGTTTCGTTGAAACTTTAGTGAGTAATACAGCTTTAATAAGACGACGTATAAGGAGTCCGCAATTTTTTGTAAAAATATATAGAGTTGGTAAAAGTTCCAGAACAGATGTTGCAATATGTTATATGGATGACCGTGTAGATAGAAAACTTTTAAAAGACATAGAAACAAAATTAAAAAATGTCAGAATAGATTCGCTTACAATGAATCAGGAGAGTCTGGCAGAATGTCTTCACAAGGGAAGCTGGATTAATCCTCTGCCTAAATTTAGGTATTCTGAAAGACCGGATACGGTGGCGGCACAGTTGCTTGAAGGAAACATAGCAATACTTGTGGACAATTCTCCGGCGGCCATGATTCTTCCTACGACTATATTTGATGTAATTGAGGAAGCGGATGATTATTATTTCCCTCCTATAACAGGAACCTATTTAAGATTTACAAGATTTAGTGTTACAGTATTATCATTATTAATGACTCCTGTATTTATGCTTATGATGCAAAATCCAAATCTTATACCACCGGGAATGGAATTTATCATAGTACGGGAAACTGTTTATGTGCCGATAATATGGCAGTTTCTTATATTAGAAGTTGCTATAGATGGTTTGAAACTTGCGGCAATTAATACTCCCAATATGTTAAATACTCCTTTAAGCCTTATAGCAGCCCTTATAATAGGAGAATTTGCCGTAAACACAGGATGGTTTAATCAGGAACCAATGCTGTATATGGCAGCAGTTGCCATAGCAAATTTTACTCATGAAAATTTTGAATTTGGTTATGCAGTAAAATTTATGAGAATTATTCTGCTTATTCTTACAGCACTGTTCAATGTATGGGGTTTTGTTCTGGGCCTGGTAATTACATTGGTTTTTATTATAATGAATAAGACGATAGCCGGAGGAAGCTATATATATCCTTTAATACCATTTAATGCAAAGATAATGCTTCACAGGTTTTTAAGGGTTGACATTAAACAAAAGAAATAGGAAGGTCACTGCAAAATAAAATGTTTTTATCAAACTTTATTTTAGTAAGCGAGCAGGTAATAATATTATTTATATTAATGGTTGTTGGATTCGTGCTTCAAAAGAGCAGGACGCTTAAGGAAGAAGGAATTAAAAGCATAACGAATCTTGTATTATATGCAGTAACACCGTGTGTGATTATTAACGCTTTTCAAAGAACATTTGACAACTCAATGCTTAGGGGATTAGTAATTGCTTTTGCAGCAGCATTAGTCACACATATAGTATGTATATGTATAGCATCAGCTGTGATACATGATAGAGATAAATTCAGAAACAGAGTGTTAAAATTTGTTATAGTATTTTCAAATTGCGGGTATATGTCACTTCCATTGCAGCAAGCGGTGCTGGGTGAAGATGGAGTGTTTTATGCGGCTGCATATATTGCAGTATTTAATATTATCTTATGGACATATGGTGTGTTTTTAATGAGTGGGAACAGGGATTCGTTTTCATTAAAAAAAATAGTACTTAATCCGGGAATACTTGGAACGGTTATAGGACTAGTCTTGTTTTTCTGTTCAATAAAACTTCCTGAAGTAATATTATCACCAATAAAATATATGGCATCTCTCAATACCCCATTGCCAATGATAGTAATTGGATACTATATTGCAGGAACTAATATTAAAAAAGTAAGAATTAATATATATGAAGTTATTTCTGTTTGCATTAGAATAATAATCTGTCCGCTTCTTGTGTTGATGGTAATGCATATTGTGGGAATCAGAGGGACTTTGCTTACTTCATGCATTATATCATCAAGTGCACCGGCAGCAACGGCGACTACTATGTTTGCTACTAAATTTGGTGGTAATACCGAATTGTCATCAAATCTTGTGGTTGTGTCAACAATTCTGTCAATAGTAACAATGCCTTTGATAGTAAGTCTGTCATTTGTTCTGTAAAAATTTGTTATACATTATATAAAATGCACAAAAAAAAACAATGGTTTTGGTCATTTTCACAAGAAGTAAATTTGGACAAATAATGTTGACATAAAACATTATTAATGATATTATGACTTCATAGGCACTGATATGTGCAAATTTTATAATTTAAAGGAGAGATAGTTATCATGAAAGCAAAGAAATTACTTGTTTTTGTTATGACAGCTGCATTAGTATTTGGACTTAATTCTTTAACAGCATTTGGTGCAACAGATTTAATCCAGTATGGTGATTTTGAGATTTCAGAAGAAGATTGGGCGAACGTTGTTGGACCTGTTTGGGTTATCGAAGGAATTCCAGCATACGAAGCAGGCGTTAATGAAACATCAACAAATCAGCTTCAGTGGTTTGAAGGTGATTCAACAAATTATGTTTGGGATATTTGGAGCCAAAGCGGAGATTCAGCAGGTGCAAAGATTTCACAGACAGTAACAGTTACAGAAGCTGGTACATACACATTGTCAATGGATATTATGGGTGGTGCTGGTGATGGAATCACAGTTACACCTTTCGTAGGTGATGAAGAAGGCATTGGAACTGCTACAACAGGTTGGAATGCTGACCCTAGTACATGGGAAACTATTACTATGACAGTTGATCTTGAACCAGGTGATTACACAGTTGGTGCTTCAGTTGATACTTCAGCAAACAATGCTTGGGGTAAAATTGACAACATTTCATTTGTTTTAGGTGGAGAATCATCAGATACTGAAAAAACAACAGAAGCTGATGATGATGAAAACACAACAACAGCAGCAGTTGAAACAACAGCAGCAGTAACAACAGCAGCTAAGACAGGTGATGCTACACCAGTAGCTATGGCAGCAGTTGCAATTATTGCAGCAGGTGTTGTTATTGTTTCAAGAAAAAAAGTTTCTGAATAATTTATATTGATTTTTCAAGAACTATTTAACGATTTATAAATCAGGCGTGGATTAATATCCACGCCTGATTTGTTTTGTTGGTAATGGAAACACTTGTGGTTAGTATTATTGACGCTAATATTCAATTATGATATTATAATTATATCTATATTTGTATTAAAACAAAACAAAATACTATTTAATGAAAAGGAGAGAAGGTCGTGAAAAATTTCAAATTATTTTGGAAAAAAGGTTTTTCATTATTTCTTTGCCTGATTCTTGTTGCAGGTATGGCAGGCTGTTCAAAAGATAAGGATTCAGAAGAGGCTGATGATAAAGTAACAGGAACGGCAACCTGGGAAGAGGGTGAACTTACATCTGAACATACAGGAGGTGTTAAAGATGCGTCAGTAATACTTGATAAAGTAGAAGGAATGCCAGAGAACTTTATTAAGGCTATGGATGTATCATCAATTATTTCATTGGAACAGGCAGGTGTTACATATCATAATGAGGATGGCAATGAAGAGGATTTGTTAAAGATTCTTGCTGATGCCGGTTATAATTATGTACGAATCCGTGTATGGAATAATCCTTATAACAGCAAGGGGAATGGCTATGGCGGAGGCAACTGTGATCTGGAAAAAGCTAAAGAGATAGGTAAGCGTGCTACAGATAATGGACTTAGAGTTATTATTGATTTCCATTATTCTGATTTTTGGTGCGATCCTGACAAACAACAGGTTCCAAAGGCATGGTCAGAATATAATTATGAAGGTAAGAAAGCTGCAATGGCAGATTATACAGAAGATAGCCTTAATGAGCTTATAGATGCAGGCGTAGATGTTGGTATGGTTCAGATAGGTAATGAAACTAATGGTGTATTCTGTGGAGAGACTAACTGG
>JBJEMK010000088.1:0-13288 GCA_051879635.1 Eubacterium sp. | reverse complement strand
TAAGGGAGGTTAGTTTAGAATGGCTAAAAAAGTTACAAAAAAAGTGACAAAAAAGCGTGTCAAGAAAAACGTTGAACACGGACAGGCACACATTCAGTCATCTTTTAACAATACAATTGTTACCCTGACAGATGCTGAAGGTAATGCTTTATCATGGGCAAGTGCTGGTGGTCTTGGATTTAGAGGTTCAAGGAAATCTACTCCTTATGCCGCTCAGATGGCAGCGGAAACTGCTACAAAGGCAGCTTTAGTACATGGATTAAAGACAGTAGATGTTATGGTTAAGGGTCCTGGTTCAGGAAGAGAAGCAGCTATTCGTGCGCTTCAGGCTTGTGGCCTTCAGGTAACAAGCATTAAGGATGTAACTCCTGTACCACATAATGGATGCCGTCCACCAAAGCGTAGAAGAGTCTGATAGGAGGGACATATAAATGGCAGTAAATAGAGTTCCTGTTCTTAAAAGATGCAGATCACTTGGTTTAGATCCAATCTATTTAGGAATAGATAAGAAATCAAATAGAGAATTAAAAAGAGCTAACAAAAAGATTAGCGAATATGGTCTTCAGTTAAGAGAAAAACAGAAAGCTAAATTCATCTATGGCGTACTTGAAAAACCTTTCAGAAATTACTATGAAAAGGCTAAAAAGATGCAGGGTATGACAGGTGAAAATCTTATGATTTTACTTGAAAGAAGACTTGATAATGTTATTTTCCGTTTAGGATATGCACGTACAAGAATGGAAGCAAGACAGATTGTTGACCACAAGCATGTATTAGTTAATGGAAAGAAAGTTAATATTCCTTCATATTTAATTAAAGTAGGAGATGTCATTGAAGTCAGAGAAGATCGTAAAGATTCTACAAGATATAAAGATATCCTTGCTGTAACAGAGGGAAGAATGGTTCCTGCATGGCTTGAGGCTGACCATGATGCTCTTAAAGGAACTGTAAAAGAATTACCTGCAAGAGTAGACATTGACGTACCAGTTAATGAAATGCTTATTGTCGAATTATATTCTAAATAAGTTTAAGCAATTCCCAATAAAGGAGGGGCTATATAGTGTTCGATTTTGAAAAACCAAACATTGAGATCGCAGAAATCTCAGAAGACAAAAAATATGGCAGGTTTGTAGTTGAACCTCTTGAAAGAGGTTATGGTACAACACTTGGTAATTCATTAAGAAGAATTATGCTTTCTTCATTACCAGGAGCAGCTGTGAGCCAGATTAAGATTGATGGAGTTCTTCATGAATTCAGTTCAATTGAAGGTGTTAAAGAGGATGTTGCAGAAATAGTTCTTAATATTAAGAATCTTGCAATTAGAAATAATAGCACAACAAACGAACCAAAGACAGCTTACATTGAATTCAGCGGTGATGGAGTAGTTACAGCAGCTGATATTCAGGTAGACTCAGATATAGAAATCTTAAATCCTGATTTGGTTATTGCAACACTTAACGGTGGAGCTGATAGCAAATTATTCATGGAACTGACAATTACTAAAGGACGCGGATATGTCAGCGCAGATAAGAATAAGGATGAAAGCACCCCAATTGGTGTTATTCCTATTGATGCAATCTACACTCCTGTAGAGCGTGTTAATTTATCGGTTGAGAATACACGTGTTGGTCAGATTACAGATTTTGATAAGCTTACATTAGATGTATTTACAAATGGAACATTAGTTCCGGATGAAGCTGTTAGTTTAGCAGCTAAGGTTCTCAGTGAACACTTGAGTTTATTCATTGATCTTTCAGAAAATGCCAAAACTGCAGAAGTTATGGTTGAAACAAAGGTTGATGAAAAAGAAAAAGTGTTAGAGATGAACATTGACGAGTTAGAATTATCAGTTCGTTCTTACAACTGTTTAAAGAGAGCTAACATTAATACTGTTGAGGAGTTAATTAATAAGACTCCTGAAGACATGATGAAAGTTAGAAATTTAGGACGAAAATCTTTAGAAGAAGTTTTAGGAAAATTAAAAGACTTAGGACTTCAGCTTAGAGAAAGTGACGAAAACTAGGATAATTGGTTACTTGTTTATCACTTAAGGAGGTTATAAGAAATGGCAGGATATAGAAAACTTGGAAGAACTGCTAGCCAGAGAAAGGCTCTCATCAGAGGTCAGGTTACAAGTCTTTTAAATAATGGAAAGATTGTAACTACTGAAACAAGAGCTAAGGAAATCCGCAAGGTTGCCGAAGGCTTAATTGCATTAGCAGTTAAAGAAAAGGATAACTATGATGAATTGACAGTCAAAGCTAAAGTTGCCCGTAAAGATAAAGACGGCAAGAGAGTAAAAGAAGTTGTTGACGGTAAGAAGGTTACAGTTTTTGATGAAGTTGAAAAGACAATCAAAAAGGACAAACCATCACGTCTTCATGCAAGAAGACAGATGAACAAGGTTCTTTACAGTGTAAAGAAAGTTCCATCATCAGCAGCAGGAAAGAAAAAAGCTACACAGACAGTTGATTTAACAGCAAAATTATTCGACGAAATTGCTCCAAAATACGCAGACCGTAAGGGCGGTTACACAAGAATCGTAAAAATCGGTCAGAGAAAAGGCGATGCAGCAATGGAAGTCCTTTTAGAATTAGTGTAAAGCTTTGAGCCAAGCGCTATAATAAAAAGAAAGAACAAAGTTTCGTGTTTACACGATAAACTTTGTTCTTTCTTTTTATTATACAGGCATTTGACGAATGCCTGTATGCGGATTGACCTTGGTCAAGACGCTAGCACTTGGCAAAAAAGTGAAAGGTAATGCCTGTATGCGGATTGACCTTGGTCAAGGAAGTTATTATGAATCTAATAAATCCTGATAGGTTACACCTAAAACGCTAGCAAATACTTTTAACTCAATGTCGGTTACAAAACGTTTTCCACATTCAATTCGCTGAATTGCATTTTTATCAATATCTACACCATTAATCTGCATTTTCTCGGCAAGCATTCTCTGTGAAGTATAATTTTTTAATTTTAAACGATAATGCGAAATTTTTTTGCCGACAATATTATTATTGCCATCTTCAGCACGAGTTTTATACATACGTTCATTCTCCCTTATCATTAGTAATTTTTCCATACGTAACCATTATCCACTATAGAATTATTATAGAGACACGAACCATATGTCAATTGTATCAGTTGAAAAAAAGTAATATTTAATGTAAAATGAATTAATGTCACCTTATAATAAAGTCACAGGTGACAAAAGGATTAATATGGAAATTATAAAGATTAAAGATTTAATACACGATTATATAATAAGAGATGAAAATGAACATGAAACAGTAGTACATGCTATAGATGGAGTTAATATTGATGTTAAAGCAG
Source organism: Eubacterium sp. (assembly GCA_051879635.1). Taxonomy (GTDB): domain Bacteria; phylum Bacillota; class Clostridia; order Lachnospirales; family Lachnospiraceae; genus JBJEMK01. The sequence goes on along the minus strand of JBJEMK010000088.1, from coordinate 9,955 downwards.
GTGAATTTATAGCGATACTGGGACATAATGGTTCAGGAAAATCAACTTTGGCTAAGCATATTAATGCATTGTTAATGCCGACTAAAGGTACTATATGGGTTGAAGGCTTAGATACTGCAATGGAAGAACATAAATGGACTATACGCCAAAAAGCAGGAATGGTATTTCAAAATCCCGACAATCAGATAATAGCTTCAATGGTGGAGGAAGACGTTGCATTCGGCCCTGAAAATCTGGGAATTCCTACAGATGAAATTTGGCAAAGAGTTGATAAGTCCCTGAAGGCAGTTGATATGGTAAAGTATAGACATCATTCTCCTAACAGACTATCAGGAGGTCAAAAGCAGAGGGTTGCAATAGCGGGAATTGTAGCAATGCAGCCGGACTGTATTATTTTGGATGAACCTACAGCAATGTTAGATCCTATTGGCAGAAAAGAGGTATTGAGAACAGTTCATGAACTCAATGAAAAAAAAGGTGTAACAGTAATTTTAATTACGCATCATATGGAAGAAGCAGTTGATGCAGATAATATTTTTGTTATGGATAAAGGTAAAGTAGTAATGCAGGGCGCTCCGGAATCGATATTCTCTCAGGTAGAGTATTTGAAAGAACTGGGGCTGGAGGTGCCACAGGTAACGGAACTGGCATATGAATTAAACCAGGAAGGAATAGATATGCCAAAGGCCATACTTACTACAGACGAATTAGTAAATGCAATAATGAATTTGGAGAAACAATGAAGATAGAGTTAAATAATGTGAGTTATATATATGGTGCAGAAACAATTAATAAAATTACAGCACTTGATGATATAAGTCTTTCGATAGGCGAACGGGAGTTTATAGGCTTAATTGGAAGTACAGGTTCAGGAAAATCAACACTGGTACAACATTTAAATGGGTTGATTAAACCTACACATGGTAATATAACTTTTGATGGACATACAATAAATGAAAATGATTTTGACCTAAAAGCATTAAGGTGTAAAGTGGGACTTGTATTTCAATATCCTGAGCACCAGCTTTTTGAAGAAAATATTCTGGCGGATGTGTGTTTTGGACCTTTGAACCAAGGGTGTACTAAACAGGAAGCGATTAATCGTGCATGTGAGGCATTGGAACAGGTTGGTATTAAGGAAGAAATTTATGACAAGTCACCATTTGAAATATCAGGAGGTCAGAAACGAAGAGTGGCAATAGCGGGTGTTCTGGCAATGAATCCGGAAGTGCTTATATTAGATGAGCCGGCAGCTGGATTAGATCCCAGGGGAAAGGACAGGATATTAAAGTTAATTAGTAAACTTCATACAGAACGTGGAATTACAGTTATTCTTGTTTCACATAGCATGGAAGACGTGGCAAGATATGCGGACAGATTAATCGTAATGAATAATGGAAGAATAGCATATGATGATTTTCCTAAAAAAGTATTTGAACACTATGAAGAACTTGAAAAAATAGGTCTTTTAGCTCCTCAGGTAACGTATGTGCTTAATGCATTAAAAGAAAAAGGTTTGGATATTGATACAACTGCTATTACAATTGAGCAGGCAAAAAAATCAATTATTGATGCCATAACAAAAAGGAATAGATAAATGTTTACAGATATAACTATTGGACAATATTATCCGGCAAACTCAATATTGCACAGATTAGACCCCAGGGTCAAACTGTTCGGAACTCTGGTATTTGTAATATCATTGTTTATGGTTAATAGTTTTGTGGGATATATTCTAATTACAATATGCCTTGCAACAATTATTTTAATGTCAGATGTTCCTATAAAATCTTTATTTAGGGGATTAAGGGGAATAATTTTACTTCTTATGATTAGTGTGCTGTTTACATTATTCTTTACAGAGGGGCAGCCGGTTATTTCCTTCTGGATTATTACTATTACAAGGAGAGGAATTAAAAAGGCCGCATTTTTGGGAATAAGGCTTATATATCTGGTAGTATGTACATCCATTATGACACTTACTACTACACCGAGTGATTTGTCGGATGGACTGGAAAAAGCTTTTGCGCCTTTGTCCAAAGTCGGATTTCCCGTACACGAGATAGCTATGATGATGTCGATAGCTTTACGGTTTATTCCTATATTTATGGAAGAAACAGATAAGATAATGAAAGCTCAAAAAGCCAGGGGTGCAGAATTTGACACGGGTGGATTGATAAAGAAAGCTAAGAGCCTGGTGCCGCTTCTGGTACCATTGTTTATTTCTGCAATAAGAAGAGCACTTGATCTGGCACTTGCAATGGAGGCACGCTGTTATAGAGGCGGCGAGGGAAGAACTAAGATGAAGCCACTAAAATATAAAAGGGCTGATGCCATATCATATGCTTTGTATGTGGTGTATTTTGCAATGATAATAGGCTTAAATATTTTTGCCGCCAATATGGATATATTGAAAATTTTTATGGTTGAAAACTAATAATCAGATTGTAAAGAGAAGGTTTAAATATATGAAACGTGTTATGATGATAGTCGCATATGATGGAACAAATTATTGTGGATGGCAGATGCAGATAAATGGAATAACAGTTGAAGAGGTAATTAACAAAAAGCTTAGTGAATTGCTAGAAGAAGATATTACAATTATAGGAGCAAGCCGTACAGATTCAGGAGTGCATGCATTAGGGAATGTTGCGGTATTTGATACGAATACTAAGATTCCGGCAGAAAAGATTTCTTTTGCATTAAATCAGAGACTTCCCAATGATATAAGAATACGAGGGTCTAAAGAAGTGTCTATGGATTTCCATCCAAGATATTGTGACAGTATAAAGACATATGAATATAAAATACTTAATACACGTTTTCCAATTCCTACGAAGAGGTTATATACACATTTTGTATATATGCCATTAGATGTGGAGAAAATGAAAGCAGCAGCACAGTATTTAGTGGGAGAACATGATTTTGCAAGTTTTTGTTCATCAGGTTCACAGGTAGAAAGCACAATTAGAACTATATATAGTCTTGAAGTAGATAGGGTAGAGGATATTATATCTATAAAAATATCCGGTAATGGATTTCTCTATAATATGGTAAGGATTATAGTGGGTACCCTGATGAAGATAGGCTTAGGAGTATATCAGCCGGAACACATGAAGGAGATATTAGAGGCGAGAGACAGATATGCGGCCGGACCGAAAGCAGCGGCATGTGGGCTGACTCTTATTAATATTGAATATATAGAAAATACTGCTAAAATCACATAATTATGAGAAAAAAGGTGTTGACAGTAAAAAGTCATTAATATATAATATTTTATTGTGACGTGTTATGCACAGATGTATAATGTTCAAGCCATAGCCCCGGTAAGAACATTTGACATATATGAATAATTAAACATTTCAGGAGGTAAACCAATGAAAAGTTATATGGCTAGTCCATCAACAATTGAAAGAAAATGGTATGTAGTTGATGCTACAGGATATACATTAGGTCGTTTATCATCAGAAATTGCTAAAGTGTTAAGAGGAAAGAATAAACCACAGTTTACACCTCATATTGACACAGGTGATTATGTGATAGTTATAAATGCAGAAAAAGTTGCTGTTACAGGTAAGAAATTAGAACAGAAAGTTTATTACCATCATTCAGATTATGTAGGTGGAATGAAAGAACAGACACTTAAAGAAAAATTAGACAAGCAACCAGAAAGTGTTATTGAACTTGCAGTTAAAGGCATGCTTCCAAAAGGACCTTTAGGAAGAGAAATGTTCAAAAAACTTTATGTTTATGCTGGAACAGAGCATCCACACGCTGCTCAAAAACCAGAAGAATTAACATTTTAGCAGGTAACTGAAAGGAGGATATACACAAAATGGCAAAAGCTACAACAAAGTATTATGGAACAGGTAGAAGAAAAAGCAGTATTGCAAGAGTATATGTTATGCCTGGTAAGGGTAACATTACAATAAATAAGAGAAACATAGACGAATACTTCGGATTAGAAACATTAAAAGTTATTGTTCGTCAGCCATTAGTAGCTATTGATGGTGCAGACAAATTTGATGTAATCGTAAATGTACATGGTGGTGGTTACACAGGTCAGGCCGGTGCAATCAGACATGGTATTGCCAGAGCATTAGTTCAGGCAGATGCTGAAAACAGACCAGTACTCAAAAAAGCCGGATATCTTACAAGAGATCCACGTATGAAAGAGAGAAAGAAATACGGTCTCAAAGCAGCAAGAAGAGCTCCACAGTTCTCAAAGAGATAAGAAATATCAAATTGAAGAAAATCGTGAAACCCTTGAAAACCCTGTGTTTTCAAGGGTTTTCTTTATTTTTGATTTTCAACAAAGTGCTGTGAAAACACATAAAATCACCCTTATAACTAACACACAACTAACAAGCAACTAACACGAAAAACAGAATCTTGTGCAAGATTTTTGATGTCTTGTGCAAGATACTGTTTTGACATAGAAAAAAGGATGTCATCAGACACCCTTTTCTTTGCAATATTCAATTATTCCTGCTCTGACATCCTTCTTTGTCCTGCAATGGATTTGGTGACCATCCTTGAATATAACATCATAACCATCATGCATATTTCCCTTAATGCCTGAAATCTGTTCCCTGTTCCTGTCTGCAATCTGCATTGTGTCAAACATTCCTTCTTGGTCTTTCCTGACCAAATCCTGCAAATATGCATTGACTGACATTCCCTTTTCTGATGCAAGGGTTTTTATAATGTCCTTCATTCCCTTGGGGACAGCAAGGTGAATTCTTTCATAGTGGTCATCATAAAACTGTTGTTTGTATTTGTTCTTGTCCATGTGGTCACAACTTTCACACCTGAATTTTGTTGATTGCTTCAAGCAGTTCTTCAATTTCAAAATGTGTATAAACTGTTTCAGTAACACCCTGACCTTTATGACCAACAATTTTCTTGATAATCTTATCATCAACACCTGCTGATGATAAAAGTGAAATACAAGTATGTCTTGTGTCATGCGGTCTATGTTCCATGTTCATCTGTTCCATGAAAGGCTTCCAATAGGAATCATAATAATTTCTATATTCAAAATGCTTTGCATCAGGTGTTGAAATCAGATATTCACAATCATTCATGTTGTACCATTCCACAAAGAAAGGATAAACCTTTTCATTGATTGGAACTTTTCTGATTCCTGATTCTGTCTTGGAAGCGGTGATGTCAAACCATCTTTCATCAAGGTTCACACATTCTTTTTTCAGGTCAAGCAATTCACCAATTCTGCAACCTGAATAAATAAGCATCAGAATCACCTTTATGTATGGTGATGAATCCTTCCACTTCCACACTGTTTTGACCTGTGTCTTATTGAAAGGCTTCCTGTTGTATGCATTGGGGTTTCCTGCCTTGCTGATGTCAATATATCGTATCATGTCACGCTTGTCTTGCTTCAAGAATTCATGTCTGACAGCATAATCATACATTAAGCCGAGTGTGATTTTCAGTTTCTTCAATGTGGGACTGTTCTTCCCTGATTCATCACAAATTTTCTGATAATGGTCAAGTTTCAAATCCATTAACTTCATGTCTTTCAGCGGAATAAGCAACTTCCAAGATGCTTTGACACCTTGCACATTGGAATGTGAAACCCTTTGGAAATGTTCATCAGACCATTTTTCATAAAGTTCTTCAAGGGTCATTGTATTGATATGCAGGTCATAGGGGTCAGCATTGTATTCAGCAAGGGCAATCATTGCATCCTGTCTTGTGGCATAGCATCCGACTGTTTGATATATCTGTTTGTCTGTAAATCTCATTTTTCCATCAGGAAGCATTTCAAATGGGTCACAGTTATCAGGAACACAATCAAGTGCTTTCTTGGTTAGTCTGTCATATGTCTTCCATCCAACAGTGACCCTTGCAATGAATGGTTTTCTTCTGTTGCCTGACAGCTTGTAAACTGTTCCATATCCGTTTGGATTTCTCAATGTATCACATCCTTTTTCATTGAAAATTCAGACCTTGGATGTTATAATTGAATGGCGGTTCTTGGGTATCACATCCAAGAAGGTCTGTTTTGAAAATTGTTGAAGGGTCATAGATGATTGCAGTCATTTATGACCCTGATTCATTATGCAAGTGCTTTCTTTCTGTGTTCAAGTTCATATATAGCAGAATACACCTTGCATATTGTAAAGAACCTTGGTCTGTGGGTGATTCCCCTTGTCAGGTCATTCACAGTGCTTCTTCCAATTCCTGCAATCCTTGCTACATCATATTCTGTTGCAAATCCCTTCAATGATTCAATGTGAGATTTCAAGTTGCTGTTGTCAAAGTGCATCAACAAACCAAACCTTTGACCATATACTGCAAAGACTTTTTGAATTACCTTGTTGAATTGTGCATAGTCCTTGAATTCCACTTTTACACCTGTTTTCATCAGGTTCAACCACTGAATGACCCTTGTCAGTTCCTGATGTCTTGTAATGGTCACTGCAATGTGTTCATTGCTTTCTGTTAAGATATAGAAAGCAGGGTCACCATTGGAATCTTCTTCAAGACCCATGTCATAAATGTTCCCTTCATAGTTCCATAATTTTTGAAGTGGATGAAAATTGTAAATGCTGTTCATACTGTTCACCTTGTCCTTTCTTATTTGTTGATGTAATTTTGATATTTTTCAAAAACAGAATCAGAAACACCTGACTTGTAAACCTTTCTGATGTCTGTTATTGTTTCATCTTTTAGCAGTTTCAACCATTCAATAAGGTCTTGCCTGCTGTGTGCAAAATTGCAACACTTCCCTGATTCATATTCAATTCTGTAAATCATTTCATCATCCTTTCTTATTTTGAAAATATAAAAAATAGACACCCTTCCAAATTGCTTTGAATGGGTGTCTATTATTTTTTGTACTTCTGCATCAGTAAATCAATGTATTCTGATGCTTTCTGTTGACCTTCATCAGTTAGGGACAGGAAATCATTCATTGTGGATGCAGGTTCTTCACCATATCTTCTGACAATTGCTTCCCATAACACAGAATCTTCTGCAAGTTGCTTGACATCATATTCATCATTCCAAACAAGTCTTGAATCAATTTGACTTGGATGAACACCAAGTGCATTTGCAATCTTGTTTAAGTTTTCCGATTTTGGTTGAACCTTTCCTGATTCATACTTTCTGATAGTAGGTTCAAGCAGTCCTGTCAGTTCCGCAAGCTGTTTCTGTGTTAATCCTTTTTCCTTTCTGATGGTCTTGATTCGTTCAGCAACTGACATCTTCATCACCACCATGACACCCATTATACCATGAAATAGTGAAAAAGTGAAGATGTTCAGCACACTTGTTACAATTTAGACACATTTTGGTCTTTACAGATACAAAAAGGTCTGATATAATAATAACAGACCAATAGTGGTCTGTCAAGCGGTTTTAGCGAAAATTTTTTACAAAGAAAGGATGAACAAATTATGAAACTTGATGCAAACAAATTTATGATGATTCTTGCTGAAAAGCAGATTAGTCTGAAAGACCTATGTGAAGAATCAGGAATTGGTGTCAGCACTTTACAGAAGGTTAGAAAAGGAAACACACCAAGACCTGCAACACTTGGAAGAATCGCAAAAGCACTGAATGTGGATGTGCAGGACATCATTCAGGAAGGGGAATGATTATGATGAAAATTTTCAAAACAGGCGGTGATGGTTATGAATCTTTATAAGGGATATGTTCCGACAAAAGACAAGAAAAGCACCATGCAATTCAAGGGGAAGACTTCCAAGGATTTGATGACATTGGAACAGGTGCAAGACCTTCCTGAATATGCAGGTGTTCTTAATGACAACACAATCCTGATTGATGTTGATGATGGTGAACAGGCTGAATTACTGATGCAGATTGTGGAAGAACAACAGCTTGATTGTAAAGTAATCTGCACATCAAGGGGAAAACACTTTCTATTCAGAAATGATGGTGTTCAACAGTGTTATACACATGTAAAGGTTGCAATTGGTCTGACTGTTGATGTCAAGGTTGGAAGCAAAACTTCATATGAAGTTTTGAAGGTAAACAATGAAGAAAGATTCGTTGAATGGGATATTGAAGAAGGTCTTGAATATCAGACACTTCCAAAATGGTTGACACCTGTGAAGACTGATATTGATTTTCTTAATATGAAAGCAGGTGATGGAAGAAATTCAGCATTGTTCAGTTATGAATTGGTTCTGCAAGGTGCAGGACTGACAAAGGAAGAATCAAAGGAAGCAATCAGAATCATCAATAGTCACATTCTGAAAGAACCGCTGTCTGATGACGAACTTGAAGTTGTTCTTCGTGATGAAGCATTTGCAAAGCCTGTGTTCTACAAGGGAAATGGTTTCCTTCATAATGTGTTTGGTGATTACCTTATCAGGGAAAACCATATTGTGAAGATTGATGGAAAAGTTCATGTGTATCAGGATGGGACATATCACCATGATGTGACAAGCATTGAAAAGACAATGGTAAAAGTGATTCCAACACTGCCTGACACCAAAAGGAAGGAAGTATTGAAATATCTGAATGTCATGTGTGAAAATGCTGTTCCTGCATCACCAAAATTCATTGCATTCAGGAATGGGATTCTGAACATTGACACAGATGAACTTCTTCCCTTTTCACCTGAATATGTTATCACAAATAAAATACCATGGGACTACAACCCAAAAGCATATGATGCAGATGCAGATTCAGTTCTGAATAAAATCAGTTGTAATGATTCAGACATCAGAGCATTACTTGAAGAATGCATTGGATATTGTTTTTATAGGAACAATGTCATTCAGAAAGCATTTATCTTGGTAGGTGAAAAGTCAAATGGAAAATCAACTTTTATTAGTGTTCTGAATAGAATCCTTGGTGATGACAATATTTCTGCAATGGACTTGAAAGACCTATCATCATCAAGATGGGCAAAAGCAACAATGTTTGGAAAACTTGCAAACATAGGTGATGACATCAGTGATGAATTTATTCCTGATGCTTCATTGTTCAAGAAGATTGTATCAGGTGACAGGATACAAGCGGAATTCAAAAATCAGGATTTATTTGAATTCAATCCTTATGCCAAATTGATTTTCAGTGCAAACAATATACCAAGAATCAAGGACAAGACAGGTGCAGTCATCAGGCGGTTGGTTATCATCCCTTTTCAGGCGGTGTTCAGTGAAAATGATGCAGACTTTGACCCTAATATTAAAAAGAAGCTGTCAAGACAGTCGGCAATGGAATATTTCATCAAGATTGGTATTGAAAGTTTAAAAAGAGTGTTGGAACAGAAGCACTTCACCAAATCCACAAAAGTTCAGAAGGAATTGGAAGATTATGAAGAATTCAACAACCCTGTGATTGGTTTCTTCAAAGATATGGATGAAGGATATATGTTCAGAGAAGACACCAAGACAATTCATCTTGCTTATTCTTCATGGTGCAATGAAAATGGTTATAGTCCTGAAAGCAAAAATCAATTTGGAAGAACACTAAAATCATTGTATGGTGTAGAAAGCAAGCAGAAAACAATTGCAGGAAAATCTGTCAGAATGTATGTGAAAACAAGTGAATGACAGAATAATCTGCAATTCTGCAATTATTCTGCAATTGCTGAAAGCCTTGAAAACAAAGGAATTTTATACATCAATTGCAGAAATTGCAGAAAATCATAACTTCTTATTTATTATGATATTTTTTTTTCTAAAATAAAAAATAGAACTATTATATATAAAAATATATAGAGAATAAGGAAAATCTGCAATTGTGCAATTTCAGCAATTTTGCAGACAACCTGTCAAACCCTTACATAAAAATTTTGTTGACTTTTGTTGAAATGAATCAATTTTTTCAACAGTATAAATTATGTGTTGTTGATGGTAAAAATATACATCTTACTCCCGAGGGTTTTCTTGTTTCAAATGAGATAATTGAGGAATTCCTCCGATTGAGAGATTAAAGCAGTTACAGTTTTTTG
>JBJEMK010000087.1:0-13294 GCA_051879635.1 Eubacterium sp. | reverse complement strand
TGAAGATGAGCTGAACAATTTTCTGTTAAAGCATGATATTCCGGGAATAGCAGGTATTGATACCAGAGCTCTTACTAAAATCCTTCGTGAAAAAGGTACTATGAATGGTATGATTACTACTAATGAAAATTATAACATTGAGCAAATAATACCAAAATTAAAACAGTATACTCCTACAGGAGTAGTGAAAAAAGTAACATGTAAAGAAAAATCTATTCTAACAGGTGGTAATTACAAAGTAGCGTTAATGGATTTTGGAGCAAAAAATAATATTCCAAAATCACTTAATCAAAGAGACTGTGAAGTCACTATTTATCCTGCCTATACAAAAGCAGAAGAAATAATTGCATCAAATCCGGACGGAATTATGCTCTCTAATGGTCCGGGAGATCCTAAAGAATGTGTTGAAATAATTGAGGAATTAAAGAAACTATATAGTACAGATATTCCTATTTTTGCAATATGTCTGGGCCATCAGCTTATGGCACTCGCAACAGGATGTGATACACACAAGATGAAATATGGACACAGAGGTGCTAATCATCCCGTTAAGGACATTAAAAGCGGAAGAGTATATATTTCATCACAGAATCATGGATATGTAGTTGATGAAAATACTATAAATCCTGATATTGCGGAAGTTGGTTTTATTAATGTTAATGATAAAACAATAGAAGGACTAAGATATAAAAATAAAAATATTTTCACGGTTCAATTCCATCCGGAAGCATGCCCCGGACCTCAGGATTCAGGACAGCTGTTTGATGAGTTTATCAAGATGATGGAGGTGAAGAAAAATGCCTAAGAACCCTAATATAAAGAAAGTACTTGTAATAGGTTCAGGTCCTATTGTAATCGGACAGGCGGCTGAGTTTGATTATGCCGGAACACAGGCATGCCGTTCACTTAAAGAAGAAGGAATAGAAGTTGTTTTAATAAATTCTAATCCTGCTACTATTATGACTGACAAGGACATAGCCGATAAAGTATATATAGAGCCTCTTACAGTTGATGTCTTGAAGAAACTTATTAAAATTGAAAAACCTGACAGTATACTGCCTACACTTGGAGGACAGGCCGGACTTAATCTTGCAATGGAAATTGCAGAAACCGGTTTTTTAGAGGAGCATGGTGTAAAGCTTATCGGGACTACTCCTGAAACAATAAAAAAGGCCGAGGATCGTCTGGAATTTAAGTCAACAATGGAAAAGATTAATGAGCCGTGTGCCCCATCACTTGTTGTTGAAAATGTTGAAGATGGTATTGCCTTTACCAACAAAATAGGATATCCGGTTGTTTTAAGACCTGCATATACATTAGGTGGAAGCGGCGGAGGAATTGCTCATAATCAAGAGGAACTTATTGATATTTTATCAAACGGACTTCGTTTAAGCCGTGTCGGACAGGTTTTGGTTGAACGCTGTATAGCAGGCTGGAAAGAAATCGAATACGAAGTTATGAGAGATTCAGCCGGAAACTGTATTACTGTATGTAATATGGAAAATATTGACCCGGTTGGTGTCCATACAGGTGACAGTATAGTAGTTGCTCCATCACAGACACTTGGTGATAAAGAATATCAGATGCTACGTACTTCAGCACTGAATATTATAAGCGAGCTTAATATTACCGGTGGATGTAACGTACAGTATGCATTACATCCAACCAGTTTTGAATATTGCGTAATAGAAGTTAATCCGCGTGTAAGCCGTTCATCGGCACTTGCATCTAAGGCAACGGGCTATCCTATAGCAAAAGTTGCAGCTAAAATTGCACTTGGATATACACTGGATGAGATAAAAAATGCCATTACGGGGAAAACATATGCAAGTTTTGAACCGGCACTTGATTATTGTGTTGTCAAAATACCAAGACTTCCATTTGATAAATTTATAACTGCAAGCAGAAAACTTACAACCCAGATGAAGGCTACAGGCGAAGTTATGAGTATATGTACTAACTTTGAAGGCGCTCTTATGAAAGCAATACGTTCATTAGAGCAGCATGTTGAAAGTCTTATGGATTATGATTATTCAGAACTTGGATATGATGAGATTGTTGAAGAACTGCATAAAGTTGATGATAGGAGAATCTTTGTTATTGCTGAGGCAATAAGAAAGGGAGTTCCATATGAAGTGATTCATGACATTACCATGATAGATGAGTGGTTTATCGACAAGATAGCTGTTCTTGTTGAGATGGAAAGTCAACTAAAGCAAAATCCTCTGACATCAGAGCTTTTGGCAGAAGCAAAAAGACTTGAATTTCCTGATACGGTTATTGCAAAGTTAACAGGAAAAGAAGCAAATGAAATTAAAGAATTAAGACATAAATACGGAATTATTGCCGGATTTAAAATGGTTGACACATGTGCAGCAGAATTTGAGGCAGCAACCCCATATTATTATTCATGCTTCGGAGGAGAAAATGAGGCAGCAGAAACAACTCCTGAGAAGAAAGTTCTGGTGTTGGGCTCAGGCCCTATCAGAATTGGGCAGGGTATCGAATTTGACTTCTGTTCAGTTCACAGTACATGGGCTTTTAAGGAAGCTGGATATGAAACAATTATAGTAAACAATAATCCGGAGACAGTTTCTACGGATTTTGATATTGCAGATAAGCTCTACTTTGAACCACTTACACCGGAAGATGTTGAAAATATTGTAGATTTAGAAAAACCGGATGGAGCAGTTGTTCAGTTTGGAGGACAGACTGCAATTAAACTTACGGAAGCACTTATGAAGATGGGCGTTCCGATTCTTGGAACAAAAGCTGAAGATGTAGATGCTGCTGAAGACAGAGAACTATTTGATAAGATTCTTGAGGAATGTGAGATACCACGACCATCAGGTGGAACTGTATTTACATGCGAAGAAGCTATTGAAGTTGCACATAAACTGGGTTATCCGGTATTGGTAAGGCCTTCATATGTCTTAGGCGGCCAGGGTATGCAGATTGCAACCTGTGATGAAGAAATTGTTGAATTTATGAATATAATTAACAGAATAGCACAGGACCATCCTATACTTGTTGATAAATATCTCGTAGGAAAAGAAATTGAAGTAGATGCTGTATGTGATGGGACAGATATTCTCATACCGGGTATTATGGAGCATATAGAAAGAGCAGGAGTGCATTCAGGTGACAGTATATCTGTATATCCTGCACAGAGTCTTACACAGAAGACAGTTGATATGCTGGAAGAGTATACAAAGAGACTGGCACGGGCACTTCATGTTAAGGGTATGATTAATATTCAGTTTATAGTAGTAGACGAAGAAGTTTATGTAATTGAAGTTAATCCGCGTTCATCTAGAACGGTACCTTATATAAGCAAAGTTACAGGTATACCTATTGTAAAACTTGCCACAAGAGTAATTATCGGAAATACAATAAAAGGACTGGGATATAAACCGGGTCTTCAGCCAAATGCAGATTATATTGCTATCAAAATGCCGGTATTTTCCTTTGAAAAGCTTAGAGGTGCAGAAATAAGTCTTGGCCCTGAAATGAAGTCAACAGGTGAATGTCTTGGTATAGCAAAGACTTTTGACGAGGCATTATATAAAGCATTTCTTGGTGCGGGAGTAGTACTTCCAAAGCATAAAAAGATAATTATCACCGTCAAAGATGCAGATAAGCAGGAAGCCGTTTCCATAGGAAGAAGATTTGAAGCATTGGGATACGAGGTGTATGCAACCAGAAGTACAGCAGATACTTTAAGGAAGAATGGAGTAAATGCTTTTAAGGTAAATAAGCTTTCACAGGAATCTCCGACAGTTATTGACCTGCTACTTGAGCATAAAATAGATATTGTTGTGGATACACCAACGCAGGGACGTGATAAGAGCCGTGACGGATTTCTTATCAGACGTATATCAATAGAAACAGGTGTTAACTGCTTTACAAGTCTTGATACAGTAAATGCATTGCTTACCAGTCTTGAAAGTGACGCTAAAGGAAATCTTACCCTTGTTGATATTGCAACAGTAGGGACAAAATAGAGGAATGGCAATGAATATTAAGGGACTGGCAAAAGTAACATTATTGGACTATCCCGGTAAGGTGGCTTGTACGGTTTTTACCGGAGGCTGTAACTTTCGTTGCCCATTTTGCCACAATTCTTTATTAGTACTACCTGAGCATCTTATATATGGAGATGGAACAGAGAATGTGGCAGAGGAGGATTTCTTTTCATATCTGGACAAGCGCAAGGGTATTCTCGATGGGGTATGTATTACAGGTGGAGAACCACTTTTACAAAACGGAATTGAGAAATTTATATCAGCAATTAAAGAAAGAGGTTTTTGCGTTAAGCTTGATACTAACGGAAGTTTTCCTGACAAGCTGATTAATCTTGTTAATAAAAAACTGATTGATTATGTGGCTATGGATATAAAAAACACATTTGATAAATATGGGATGACTGTTGGAGTTGATAATTATGATACTGCACCAATTAAAAGCAGCATAGATTTTCTGAAAGAAAATAATATCGACTATGAGTTTAGAACTACTGTTGTAAGGGAATTCCATGATGTAAATGACATGGAACAAATAGGCAGGATGCTTCAGGGGGCATCTAAATATTATATTCAGGAGTTTGTTGATTCAGGAAACCTTATTTGTGAAGGATTGCATGGAATTCCGCTCGATGAAATGCAGGATATGGCAGAAATATTAAAAAGATATATAGATAAGGTAGAAATAAGAGGAGAATGAAAATTCTCTTCTTTTTTTGCGATATTTGTCAGAGGTATTAAAAGAAATTAATATATGTGGATTGATATATTTACATATATTCAATATATAGATGAATATTAAAAATAAAACACAATATATTGTGGTTTTCTATTGACTATTACATGTGTATGTGCTATTTTAAATGCATAGCGACTTTTTTCGATTATATAACGTGTGGCAGGGAGGTAATTATGTACAAAGTTATTAAAAGAGATGGTGCAGTAGCTGAGTTTGATTTATCAAAGATAAATATTGCTATTACAAAAGCCTTTGATGCAGTAGAACGTCAGGTACATACAGATATTATTGATTTTCTGGCATTAAAGGTAACAGCAGATTTTGAACCTAAAATTGAGGAAGGACTTATTTCAGTAGAGGATATACAGGATAGTGTGGAAGCGGTTCTTGTTCAGGCAGGATATGCCGATGTTGCAAAATGTTATATTCTTTACAGAAGACAGCGGGAGAAACTTCGTAATATGAAGTCAACCATTCTTGATTATAAGGATACAGTTAACAGTTATGTAAATGTTACGGACTGGCGTGTTAAGGAAAATTCTACAGTTACGTATTCAGTAGGAGGACTTATTCTGAGCAATTCAGGTGCAATTACTGCAAATTACTGGCTTTCAGAAATATATGATGATGAAATTGCCAACGCGCACAGAAATGCGGATTTGCATATACATGATTTATCAATGCTTACAGGTTATTGTGCAGGATGGTCATTAAAACAGCTTATACAGGAGGGTCTTGGCGGAGTACCGGGTAAAATAACTTCATCACCTGCCAGTCATCTGGCAACTCTCTGTAATCAAATGGTAAACTTTCTTGGTATTATGCAGAATGAATGGGCAGGGGCACAGGCATTTTCATCATTTGACACATATCTTGCACCATTTGTAAAAGTTGATAACCTTTCATATACACAGGTTAAGAAATGTATAGAATCATTTATTTATGGTGTTAATACACCAAGTAGATGGGGAACACAGGCACCATTTTCCAATATTACGCTTGACTGGACAGTGCCTGCTGACCTTGCAGAGCAAAATGCCATTGTAGGTGGCAAAGAAATGGATTTTAAATATAGAGACTGTAAAACTGAAATGGATATGGTAAATCGCGCATTCATTGAAATTATGATTGAGGGAGATGCAAATGGACGTGGATTTCAATATCCTATACCTACATATTCTATTACCAGTGATTTTGACTGGTCAGAAACTGAGAATAATAAGTTATTATTTGAAATGACAAGTAAATATGGAACACCATATTTTTCTAACTACATCAATAGTGATATGGAGCCTAATGATGTAAGAAGTATGTGCTGCCGTCTGCGTCTTGACCTTCGTGAATTGAGAAAGAAATCCGGTGGATTCTTTGGAAGTGGTGAGAGTACTGGTTCAATTGGCGTGGTAACAATTAACATGCCAAGAATAGCATATCTGGCTGAGAATGAGGAAGATTTTTATAAGAGACTAGACCATTTAATGGATATTGCAGCACGTTCACTTGATATTAAAAGAAACATAATTACTAAACTTTTAAATGAAGGACTATATCCGTATACAAAGAGATATTTGGGAAGTTTCGACAATCATTTTTCTACAATTGGTCTTGTAGGAATGAATGAAGCAGGTCTTAATGCAAAATGGATTCGTGCAGATATGACACATAAGTCAACGCAGGAATTTACAAAAGATGTCCTTAACCATATGAGGGAAAGGCTGTCTGATTATCAGGAAATGTATGGAGCTTTATTCAATCTTGAAGCAACTCCTGCAGAATCAACTTCTTACAGACTTGCAAAACATGATTTGAAGCGTTATCCGGACATAATTACGGCATCAGAACAAGGAGAGACACCATATTATACAAACAGTTCACATCTGCCTGTAGGATATACTGAGGATGTTTTTGAAGCTTTGGATATACAGGATGATTTACAGACTCTTTATACTTCCGGTACAGTATTCCATACCTTCCTTGGAGAAAAACTTCCGGATTGGCAGAGTGCAGCAAAATTAGTACGAAAAATTGCAGAAAACTATAAGCTTCCTTACTATACATTGTCACCAACTTATTCGGTATGCAAAGAGCATGGATATCTTGCAGGGGAACAGAAAATATGCCCACATTGTGGCGGGGTTACAGAGGTATACAGCAGAATTACAGGATATTATAGACCTGTCCAGAATTGGAATGACGGAAAGACTCAGGAATACAAGGAACGTAAAGAATATGTTATTTCAAAGTCACATTTTGGAAGTAATGTGAGCAGACCTGTAAAACGTGAAAATACGCCGGTTCTTGTTACAACAGGAACTTGCCCTAACTGCAAAGTTGCTATTGCAATGTTAGATAAGGCAGAGGCTCCATATAATAAGATACTTGCTGAAGAAAATGTAGAATTAGTTAAAAAATATGGCATTAAACAGGCTCCGACAATGATTATTGAAGGTGAAGATGGTACTAAAATATATACAGGTGTTTCGGAAATTAAGAAATATCTGTCTGCTAATGCATAAAGTATGCATATTATGAAACAATAAAATTAAAGCCACAATTGCCAGACGCGGTTGTGGCTTTAATGATAGAAGAGGTAAAGTTATGTATGATATAATTGTAATAGGCGGCGGCCCTGCAGGGCTAACTTCAGCAATTTATGCACGTCGTGCAGGAAAGACAGTATTAGTAATTGAAAAAGAAACTTTTGGCGGGCAGATTACATATTCTCCGCTTGTAGAAAATTATCCCGGCGTTAAGCAGATGAGTGGTAATGAATTTGCAGATAATTTATTAGAGCAGGCTATGTCACTGGGTGCTGAAATTGAAGTTGACACAGTTGTCGGAATAAAAGATGGCGCAATTAAGACTGTTGAAACAGAATATTCGCAGTTTCAGGCTAAATCAGTAATTATTGCTATAGGTGTAAAACATAGAAAGCTGGGAATAAAGAATGAGGATGATTTGATAGGTGCAGGTGTTTCTTATTGTGCAGTATGTGATGGGGCTTTTTATAAAGATAAAGAAGTAGCAGTTATAGGAGGAGGAAATACTGCATTGGCCGATGCACTGTTTTTGGCTAATGAATGTGCCAAAGTTTATATAATCCACCGTAGAAGTGAATTCCGGGGTGAAGAAAAACAGGTGGAAAAATTAAAAAACAATCCTAAAATTGAACTTGTTCTTGATGCCACAGTAGAAGAAATTCTGGGTGATTCAGAAGTAATAGGTATAAGAGTTAAGAATCAGGTAACAGATAATATACGAGAGATTAAAGTGGATGGTATTTTTGTGGCAATAGGCAATGCTCCTGCAAATGAAGTTTTTGGGAACGTCACGGCATTGGATGAGGCAGGGTACATTATTTCAGATGAACAGTGTATGACTCAGACGCAGGGAATTTTTGTGGCAGGTGACTGCCGTACAAAGGAAGTACGCCAGCTTACTACAGCTGCTGCAGATGGAGCTGTTGCAGCATTAGCGGCATGTAAATATGTGGGATAAATAATAGATGTGTAATTGCAATTTATACTATATTTTGCTACAATAATCCGTGAAGTAATTTGAACTTTTTACGGTTGGCCTGGAGAGGGATGCTTTAGCATGACAGTCGGAAAGAGTTTATATGAATAGCAGACAAAATTTTATTGCAGGAAGATACATTATTGTTGAAGAAATAGGCAATGGGAGATCCGGAGTAGTATATAAAGCAAAAGATATATTTGACGGACACGAATATGCCATAAAAAAATATATAAGCATATACCCTAAAGGTTCTAAAGAAGCAGTATTTGAAGCAGAACGTGAAGTGAGTATTCTTAAATGCTGCCACCATAAAGCGTTGCCAAGGATATATGACATTATTACTCATAATAATGATTATTATCTTGTAATGGAATATATAAAAGGACAGGATTTGAAGTCTGTCATTAGTACAAAAGGGGCTTTTACGTGGAAACAGACAGTAGACATTATACAAAAGGTTATTAATGGATTATATTTTTTGCATTCATTGGAACCTCCCGTTATTTACAGAGATTTAAAGCCTTCTAATATTATGCTGGATTCTAATGGTGAAATAAAACTAATAGATTTTGGTACAGCTAAGAGATACAGCAAGGAAAAGATTTATGATGACAGTGCTCTGGGAACCAGGAATTTTGCTGCTCCTGAACAATATGGCAGTGAAATGGGAAGAGGATTATACAATACAGATATAAGAAGTGATATATACACAGTAGGTACGACAATGTATTATCTTTTAACAGGCAGTTATATCAAAAATGGAATTGCTGTATATTCGTGGTTTGCGCATAGAAGCATACCTGCCAAATTAAAACGTATAATTAACCGGTGTATACAACGTAATCCTGATAACAGATATCAGGATGATATACAATTGTTATGTGATTTATATTCACTGACAAAATAATATAGGGAGGGACAATATGAGGAGTGCAAGGCAATTTGTAAAAGAACTGTCACATTCACGTCAGATATTGGCTTTGTGTATCGTTTATAGCATATATGTGCTATTAAGAGTTATGTATAATATGCCAAATTTTTCCATTGATTTCATAATTGATATTATCATTTGTATATCTTTGTGGAGTATTTATATTAACTCAAGCAAGGGAAAATACCTAAAAACAGGTCCTCTAAGTTCGCTTAGGGTAGCGTTGATTCTAAAATATATATGTAAAATGTTAATATACATATCTGTAATTATACTTAGTGTTTTGTCCATAATAATACCGGACATCGTAAGAAACTGCTTTAAGCTGCTTTCAAATAAAAAATTTATTGATCCAGTATTTTCTTTTGTAAATAAATTTAGTGATTTTGAAATGATTGTTTTGGGAATCGGACTTATACTTATAATGGTTAGCACAGTAATATTTGTTTCTATTTACTATATAAAGTTAATACGTTTAATGGAAAGATGCAGGAAAACGCTTAAGAATGACGATGCAGATAACAGAATTCCAATGTATATTGTAATATATCAGATAGTAATGGCATGCATATATATGATATTGTTAAGTATAAGCTTATTGACGAAAAATGTGTTACTAATGATTATGCAGGGGTGTATCATGACTGTTTATATAATTATGTCATTTCTTATATATCAATATAAGCGTGGAATGACAGCAATTGTAAATGAGAGACCCTATATAGTGAATGACGATAACTCATATATAGATAATATTGATATTTATAATCAGAACAGCTAAAATGTATTTTGGAGGTACAATATGACTTATAATGAAGCATACAAATTGCTGGAAGAAAAAGGACAGCTATCTGTATTGAGATACTATGATGAATTATCTGATGAGGAGAAAAAACATTTATTGTCACAGATAGAAGCCATTGATTGGAAGATGCTTGAACTTGTACATGATGTTAAGAATAATGGCACCGTAATTAAAGGAACAATAACACCATTAAGAGATACGAAGCGTATTTCTGATATTGAAGCCAATAAGGAAGAATATATGCAGATAGGCAAAGAGGCAATAAGGGCAGGTAAAGTTGCCGCAGTTTTGCTGGCAGGCGGTCAGGGTACACGGCTTGGCTCAGATAAACCTAAGGGCATGTATAATATAGGCAAAACCAAAGATGTATATATTTTTGAAATGCTAATAAGAAATTTATTGGATGTAGTAGAACTCACACATACATGGATACCACTATTCATTATGACCAGCGATAAAAATAATGAAGATACTATTAACTTTTTTAAAGAGAAAAAGTATTTTGGATATAATAAGGAATATATATATTTCTTTGTACAGGAAATGGCACCATCAGTTGATTATAACGGAAAATTATATTTAGAAGACAAATATAAGCTTTCTATGTCTCCAAATGGAAATGGAGGATGGTTTTCATCGTTTGCCAAATGCGGGCTTATGTATAAGGCGAAGGATATGGGTGTAGAGTGGCTGAATGTTTTTGCTGTTGATAATGTGTGTCAGCGTATAGCCGATCCGTGTTTTATAGGAGCAACATTAAAAGGAAATTATGCGGTAGGTGCAAAAGCAGTTGCTAAGGCTGCACCTGATGAAAAGGTTGGTGTATTATGTCTTGAAGACGGTAAGCCATCTATTGTTGAATATTATGAACTGACTGATGAACTTATGAATGCCAGGGATGATAATGGTGAACCGGCCTATAATTATGGTGTTATTCTAAATTATCTTTTCAGAATGAATGATTTGGAACAAATACTTAATGAAAAGATGCCTGTCCATATTGTGGAAAAGAAAATTCCTTACATTAATAGTGAAGGAGAATATATAAAGCCGGATAGACCGAATGGATATAAATTTGAAACATTGATACTCGATATGATTCATTTATTAGATACATGTCTGGCTTATGAGGTTGTAAGAAACAGAGAGTTTGCGCCAATAAAAAATAAAACAGGCATTGATTCAGTGGAAAGTGCGCAGGCATTATTACATGAAAATGGAGTTGAATTGTAATAAAACATAAAAAAGGAACAATAAACATGAAAAAAGTTTTAGATTTATTAACTGAACAGTTTGAAATGGCATTTAAAGAATGCGGATATGATGAAAAATATGGAAGGGTAACTTTGTCAAACAGACCTGATTTGTGTGACTATCAATGCAATGGTGCCATGGCGGCGGCAAAGGAGTACCATAAAGCTCCTATAATGATAGCAAATGATATTTTACCTAAGGTAGAGTCAAATGATATTTTTGAAGAAGTATCTGTAGTTATGCCGGGTTTTATTAATATAAAGCTGAGTAATAATTTCTTGGCTGATTATTTAAATGAAATGAATAGTGATGTAAGACTTGGATGTGAAAAGTCACCTGTCACACAAACGATTGTAATTGATTACGGTGGAGCGAATGTTGCAAAGCCTCTGCATGTGGGACATCTGCGATCAGCAATAATAGGTGAGAGCATCAAAAGAATTTGTAAATTTATGGGACATAATGTTGTAGGAGATGTGCATTTAGGAGACTGGGGATTACAAATGGGGCTCATAATCGTAGAGCTAAAGGAACGCAATCCTGAGCTTGTTTATTTTGATGATAATTATGAGGGTGAATATCCTGAGAAAGCACCTTTTACAATTTCTGAGCTGGAAGATATATATCCATGTGCAAATGCCAAGTCAAAAGAGGATGAAAGCTTTAAAGAATCCGCAAGAATGGCTACATATGAATTGCAGAATGGAAAGAGAGGATATATGGCATTATGGAAACATATTTTAAATGTCTCAATTAAGGATTTATCTGTAAACTATGATAATCTTAATGTACATTTTGATGTATGGGGTAAGGAGTCTGATGCACAGCCATATATTCCTGATATGATTAAGTATATGCAAGATGGTGGATATACAAGTATCAGTGAAGGAGCACTTGTGGTAGAAGTCAAGGAAGAAAGTGATACAAAAGAAATTCCTCCGTGTATGATTCTTAAATCTGACGGGGCAACGTTATATAATACTACAGACCTTGCAACTATAGTTGAGAGAGAAAAATTATACAAACCGGACCACTATATCTATGTTGTGGATAAGCGTCAGGATTTATATTTTGAACAGGTATTCAGATGTGCAAGAAAGACTAAACTGGTAAAGAATAGCACACGTTTTACATTTCTAGGATTTGGAACAATGAATGGTAAAGACGGGAAGCCTTTTAAAACCAGAGATGGTGGAGTAATGAGGCTTGAACATCTTATATCTTCAATCAATGATGCAGTTTATGAAAAAATAATGGAGAATCGCTCAGTTGAGGAGAATGAGGCCAGAGATACAGCCAGAATAGTAGGATTATCTGCAGTTAAATATGGTGATTTGTCCAATCAGGCTTCAAAGGATTATATTTTTGACGTTGAAAGATTTACTTCTTTTGAAGGGAATACCGGGCCATATATTTTGTATACAATCGTAAGAATTAAATCTATTCTTAATAAATATATAGAAAATGGCGGAGCTGATGTAAGTGATTCCAAGATACAAGCTACTGGTTCAGTTAATAATTCTGGTCAGAAAGCACTTATGCTAGAACTGATAAAATGTGGCGAGGTAATAGAGAATAGTTTTAATGAACTTGCACCGCATAAAATATGTTCATATATATATGACTTATCAAATGCGTTTAATAAATTTTATCACGAGACAAAAATACTCTCAGAAGAAAATGAATCAAAGAAGCTTAGTTATATAGTTTTAATTTCGCTTACAAAAAAAGTATTAGAGTGTTGTATTGAGTTACTTGGATTTGAAGCTCCTGAGCGTATGTAAGAACAATAATAGGGAGCAATCATGGAAGAAAGAAGAACATTAAAGTTTACAGAGTTGTTATTACTTAATTTAATCTGGCTTATGAGCAGCCTGCCGATAATTACCATTGGGGCTTCGACAACAGCTCTTTATTATGTGTTAATGAAAGCAGCAAGAGGCGAAAAGGTTGATGTTAATTCGGATTTTTTTAAGTCATTTACTCTTAACTTCAGACAGTCGACTATATTGTGGATAATATTT
>JBJEMK010000086.1:0-13299 GCA_051879635.1 Eubacterium sp. | reverse complement strand
ATGAACGTGTGCGTCATATTGTAGAACAGGCGGAATATTACGGATATAGCGGAGATAGAGTAAAGGGTTTGATTTTTTGCAGTAGAATTGATGAGTCTGAGGAATTATCACAGAAATTTAATGCTTTAGGGTACCGAACAATTGCACTTAATGGCAGTGCTTCCGAGGATGAGAGAACGAATGCTTTTGAAAGACTCGCTATGGATGAAAAAGATGCGACAGAAAATATGCAGCCACTTGACTACATTTTTTCGGTAGAAATATTAAACGAAGGTGTTGATATTGTAGAAGTAAATCAAGTTATTATGTTGCGTCCTACAGAATCGCCAATTGTGTTTATTCAGCAACTTGGTCGTGGGCTCCGTAAAACAGAAGGCAAGGAATATGTTGTTATTCTTGATTTTATTGGAAATTACAATAATAACTTTATGATTCCGGTCGCGCTTTCTGGAGACCGCTCTTATAACCCGGATATCATAAGAAAGTATGTTATTAGTGGTAATACTACAATTCCGGGTGCGTCTACAGTGCATTTTGATGAGATTGCAAAGGATAAGATATTCTCATCTATTGATAAGATTAAAGGAATGAAATCTATTATCAAATCAAGTTATAAAAATTTAAAAAATAGATTGGGACGCGTTCCATATTTAGTGGATTTTTATGATAATGGAGAGGTAGACCCGTTGGTAATCATTCGTGAATATAAAACTTATCAGGCATTTCTTGAATCAGAGGAAAAGGAATTATATGTAGGAAGAATCTCGGAACAGGAAATGACAACGCTTGAATATTTGTCAAAAACAGTTTTGTCCGGTGCAAGACCATATGAGCTTGAAATATTAAAGCGACTAATGAAGCAAGAGGTTATTTATGTTGATGAAATCAAGAGTGAATTATACGAACAGTATGGCTATGCTGTGGATATGACCTCATTTACAAATGCAGTGGATGTATTGCAAGGCGCGTTTGTGAGCAAAGAAGAGGAGTATCAAAAGTATTGTCATATAGATATTGTAAGTAATGATGATAGTCGAATGCTGCGCAGAATGATGGGATTCGCAGAACGATTAAAACATATGGAATTTAATAAACAAGTGGAGGATATTATTGAGGTCGGTTTAAGACGATACAAAGAAAAATATCATGCTGGAAGAACCGAAGAATCTCCATTTGTATTGTATGAAAAGTATTCTAGACGTGACGTGAGCTTGCTTATGAATTGTGGAAAAGATTTATCGTCTACAATGTATGGAATGAAACGTATTGGTGACGATGTGTTTATCTTTGTCACATACCATAAAGAAGAAAGTGTAGACGATGAAAAGAGCTATGTTGACGGAAAACCGGACTATGCAGATGCATTTGAGGACAATATTATTTTCAGATGGGATTCTCAGATTGGTAGAGGCGTGGACAGTTCTTACATGGAAGATGTGTGTACCGCAGCAAGAAAACATTTGCTTGTAAAAAAGAGTGATGCCGAGACTAATTTCTACTATATGGGATTATTTGATGTGATTGATGTAAAGGCAGATACCAAGAAGGATAACAACGGAAAAGACAGAGATATTGCGAAAGTAACAATGCAGATGAGACATTCTGTAAGAGATGACTTGTTACGTTATCTACAGAGCAATATTCAGTCAGAAGGAGATAAGGCAGTATGAAAACAGTAAGAGTAGTTGCAGCGGTAATTAAGTCTGTTAACGAAAAAGGAAAACCAATTATTTTTGCAACTCAACGTGGCTATGGTGAATTTAAAGGTGGATGGGAATTTCCAGGAGGGAAAATAGAAGATGGTGAAACACCACAGAAAGCTATTAAGCGTGAAATCATGGAAGAGTTGGAAACTGAAATCACTGTGGGAGAATTGATTGATACGATAGAATATGATTATCCAACATTTCATCTGTCAATGGATTGTTTCTGGGCGGAGATTATTTCCGGAGACTTGGTTCTTAAAGAACATAAGGCAGCAAAATGGTTGACAAAAACGGAATTAGATTCTGTTGAGTGGTTGCCGGCAGATATTACTTTGATTGATAAAATCAAGAAAGCTATTTGATGAAAATTATAATTAGTTTCATTTTGTTAAATCAACCCATTTTAATGAACCTATTAAAATAATTTGACAATCTGAATTATAAAAAAGAATAAATTTCTTCCATTGACAGATACTAACATTACTAGAGCAAATGCCTGCCACTGACAAAAAGGCAATGGTAAGCGACGAAGAATCTGGATAGAAAGGAAGAACATTAAAATGAAAGCAACTGGAATTGTAAGACGAATAGACGATTTGGGCAGAGTAGTTGTTCCAAAAGAAATAAGGAGAACGCTTAGAATAAGAGAAGGTGATCCACTGGAAATTTTTACTGACCGTGAGGGGGAAATTATATTAAAAAAATATTCTCCTATAGGCGAAATGGGGAATTTTGCAAAACAATTTGCGGAATCTTTAGCTCAGACATCAGGACATATGATAGTAATTACAGACAGAGATCAGGTTATTGCTGTGGCAGGCGGCGCAAAAAAAGAATTATTTGGCAAAAGAATAAGCCGTGACCTTGAGGAAATTATGGAAGAAAGAATTACTGTAAATACATGCAATTCAAATGAAAATGCAGTCCCTATAATAGAGGGTGAAGGAATGGGAGATGTAGGCGAAATAATATGTCCCATACTTTGTGAAGGCGATATAATAGGGTCGGTTGCCATTATTTCTAAAGGTGATAAAAATTCCATAAGTATAACAGAATTAAAGCTGGCAGGAGTTGCAGCAAATTTTCTCGGAAGACAAATGGAAGCTTAAAAAGAGCGTCATATTTGGACGAAAAAGGGTTAAGTGGGCAAAATGCCCTGAAATAGAGCCATTTTTTGACTATAAATGTGCAAATTTCCTTGACAAAACACTAAATAGAAGTATAAAATGTTTATGGTAATGAGGTGAACAAAACAAATTACTTTATTATTTTTTGAGGAGGAAAAAACATGAACAAGACAGAATTTGTTGCAGCTGTAGCAGAAAAGACAGCATTAAGCAAAAAAGATGCTGAAGCAGCAGTTAAAGCTTTTGTAGAAGTAGTTGCTGATGAATTAAAGAAAGGTGAGAAGATTCAGCTCGTTGGATTTGGTACATTCGAAGTAACTGAAAGAGCAGCCAGAGAAGGAAGAAATCCTCAGACTGGTGCTACAATGAAAATTGCTGCATCTAAGGCTCCTAAGTTTAAACCAGGTAAAGCTTTAAAAGATGCTCTTAATTAGTAATCAATAATTTTGATTTTAAAGCCCTGCATATAGCAGGGCTTTATTAATATTATAGGAGATTCTATTTATGCGTATAGATAAATTTTTAAAAGTTTCAAGAATTATTAAAAGGCGTACTGTAGCAAATGAGGCATGTGATGCAGGCAGAATCCTCATCAATGATAAAGTTGTCAAAGCTTCTGCACAGGTTAAAGCAGGAGATATAGTAGAAATACGCTTTGGTTCTAAAATAATGAAAATAGAAATACTTAATACTAATGATAATGTAAAAAAAGAAGAAGCAGTTAATATGTATAGAGAGATATAAATAATATTATTTCATATATAAAGAAAATCTTCATAAGATGTATTAAGACCATAAAGTGCAGGATTTTGTGAGCACATTGGAGTATATATATGGAAGAAAGACAATATTTAAAATCCCATAAACTTACAATGGCAAATAGAAACAGTCTGCTTATAACAGGGGTTACAGACGTTATTTCATTTGAACCGGAGGAAGTAATGCTTGATACGGAACAGGGTGCGCTTATTATCAAAGGTGAGGAACTTAAAGTAAAGAGACTTACTATTGAAAAAGGCGAAATAGATATTGATGGGCATGTTAACCAACTTACATATTCAGAAAAGATAGGCGCTAAAAAAGGAAAGTCTGTTTTGAAGAGGATGTTTGGATGACAAGGGAGGTTATTAATCAGGCAGTTCTTTTTGGCCAGTCATGCATCATGGGAGCATGTATAATTGCAGTATATGATATTTTGAGGATTATAAGAAGAATTAGAAAACATGGGAAAATATCAGTTGCAATTGAAGATATTCTGTTTTGGATTTTGCAGATTATAATTATTTTTTCATTCATATTTAGAGAAAATGATGGAACCATAAGATTTTACATTATGTTTGGTATATCAATAGGAGCAATAGTATATGAAGCAATAATTGGAAGATTTCTTGTAAAATATTTATCACTTCTGCTTGATAAATGCATACGGTATTTATTAAAAGCATTGAAATTTATATTAAAACCATTTAGAATAGTATTATCAAATATAAAGAAAAGGGTGATTAGATGGACATCAGGAATACGTCAGGTTCTAAAAACCATAAAAGCACGGCGACGGCGCGGGCAAGTGCCAGACGAAAACGCAGATTGAGAAACCGTGGCAGACTGGGCATTATGATGATTTCAATTGTTGTAATATTGTTTGGTGTGGTTTTGTTAATACAGATTTCAGACTCCAAGAGCAGACTTAGTGAACTGACAGTAAGGGAAAGTGAACTTATTGAACAACGTGATGAACAACTTGCAGTTCAGGAGGAACTTGAGGAGGAGAGGGTTTATGTACAGACTAAGATGTACGTAGAAGAAGTAGCCAAAAAGATTGGACTTGTCTATCCTGATGAAGTAATTTTTAAACCTGAAGATTAAGGAGCTATCATAAAGATGGCTTCTTTTTTTATTTTACAATAAACATTTTGTTGAAAAGTATGAACTCTGTTAATTCGCCTCAAATGCATTTCTAAGGGCGAAAATGTCTAAAACTTTTTTAAAATAGCAACCATGTTTTGACAGATTATTCTTTTTGCAGGACTTATAATTGCAGCCATGAAACGCGAGGAGGGTAACATGAAAACAAAAATCACAAAATCACTTTTTATACAAATGATGGGTATAGCAATGGCAAATTGTCTTGTATTAGGCTACAATCCCATTGCAATCTCATACTTTTCGGCATTGTTAAGTACCAGTATATGCAAATGGCTTTCGTTCCCCCTGATGCTCGTGGGATTATACATATCAATGGGAATCATGGGAACTGTTAAGTATGGACTGTGTATGCTGCTTGTGCTTGTTGCAGGAGAAATTTATGAGAGAAAGACAGAAAAATCATCAGTACTGTTTTATGCATCATCAGCTGCATTTGTCACGGTGGTAATGGAAACAGGAGATGCAGCTATGACTGAAATAAATTATAAAGTAGCATTAACAATAATGTTACTTGGAGTGATGGTTTTTTCATTGACTACTATATTTACACATGGACTTGGAGCTTTTATGAAACAAATAAGTAAAAGCAGTATAAGTAATGAAGAAATGGTTAGTATGGGAGTAATTATTGCGACATTAACGTATTATATATGTAATCTTGATAAAGCGCCTATAACAGCAATAATTATGTTTGCATTTATAACAACAGTGATGGCCGGATATTCATATGGAGCCGGCATGGGAGCAATAGCAGGTGCCGGATGCGGTCTGGTAATAGGTATGTTTTTCGGGCAGCAGGAACTAATGGGAGTAATGTGTGCAATGGGTGTAATAGCGGGAGCGTTTCGCGAACTTGGCAAACCCGGAAGCTGCATTGGCGTAGCGGCAGGTGTCGCAGGGGCGGGTATGTTCGTTGCACCGGTTTTATTAAAAGAACAGTGGCTATATGGAGCAATATTTGGAATTGTAATTGTTATGTTCCTGCCAAAACAACTGGCGGTAAGGATGCCAAGAGACCGCCCTGAGTTAAATATAGTGCGTCCTGCAGACGTACAGGTAGGGGATAAATTAAATAAACTTGCAAAGGCATTTGAAATGCTTGCTGCGCGAATGTCATCCTCTTCATGGAAACATCAGGATTTTGATGTAACAGAAAAACAGCTTAGTACAACACTGGAGGTGGTGGATACATATGAATGGCATGAGGAACGCTTTGCACGACAGGTAGCAGAGCGTATAGAATCAATATGGAAAAGCAGAATGCGTGAGAGCCAGAACGCAGTTGCTGCAGGGCTTATAGAGATGTCAGAAATAGTCCGGACATTACCGGCACAGACATATGGCGCAGTGGCGCTTGTGAGCGAGCAGGAAGAGTGGCTCAAAATAAAATTAAAACTGAATAAAATAAAACTTCAAAATATATCTGTCCTTGAGAATAAATCCGGAAGATATGAAGTCTCAATTGAAATTAAAGTTAGAAAGCGTGGTGGAATACAGAGTAAGGTTATTGAAAAGATATTAAGTGAAATTATTGGAAGGAAAATGGTGATTAATAATGGCAGAGAATGGATTATGGAGGGAAGTTCAACACAAAAATTTATTGAGGAACCAAATTTCATGGCGGTGCATTCCGTTGCCAGAAGGATAAAAAATTCAGAATCCGTTTCAGGTGACAATTTTACATTTATGGAGTTTGGAAATGGGCAGGTATTTATGAGTATATCAGATGGCATGGGCTCAGGCGCGTATGCATTTAATGAAAGTGAGACCGTAGTGGAGATGTTAGAACAGCTCTTGGAAAGCGGCTTTAAAGAGGACGTTGCACTGAAACTTGTCAATTCTGTTCTGGTACTCAATAATGCCGACAGCCTTGCAACGGTAGATATGGGAATTATTAATTTATATTCAGGAATATGCAATTTCCTTAAACTGGGAGCAGCAGCTACATTTGTAAAAAGGGGTGACTGGGTGGAATGCTTAGGTTCGACGTCGCTTCCTATAGGAGTGCTTGGGAACGTGGATATTGAGAGCACCAGTAAGAAGCTTTATGACGGAGATTTCATTATTATGCTGTCGGATGGGGTGACAGATTCGATTGGTAATAATGGAAACGAAAAAATTGCAGGACTCATCATGAGTACACCTACAAATAACCCACGGGAAATGGCCGAAGCCATATTAAAAGGTGTATGCAGTTATGCCTCAGGAGAGGAGGAAACAGTAAGGGATGATATGACTGTTTTGGTTGCAGGAGTATGGAATAAGGGTTGATTTTCCAATTTGGTTATCGTATAGTATTCACAAAAGCAAATTATGTATTTTACATAATAAATGTAAGCAGACTATGGAGAATATATGTATAATAAGGTATTAACTTATGTACAACAAAATAATATGTTAAAACCAGAAGACAGCGTCATCGCAGGGATATCAGGTGGCGCTGATTCTGTTTGCCTTTTAATGGTGCTGTCCCGCATGTCAAAGGAAATAGGGTTTGCTCTTATGGCAGTACATGTTAATCATCATATGCGGGGTGCTGATGCAGATGGGGACCAGAGTTTTGTAGAGCAATTGTGCAGGAATATGGACATTCCGTTTACTGCATGTGATATATATCCGTTAGAAATGGCTAAGGAGCATGGATATTCTATTGAAGAAGCGGGCAGGATAGGCAGATATGCCGAATTTGACAGGATAATGCGAGAGACTGGTGCCAATAAAATAGCTGTTGCACATAATAAAGATGATAATGCAGAAACCATAATGCTTAATCTTTTCAGGGGAAGTGGTATTAAGGGATTGAGTGGAATGCAGCCGGTAAGAGAAAAACTTGTAAGGCCATTATTATGCGTAACCAGAGCAGAAATTGAAATATATTTAGAAAATCTCAAGCAGAATTATCGGACGGATATGACAAATCTGGAGGATGAATATACCAGAAATAAAGTTCGACACAACATACTTGCATATGCTAATGAATATATTAATTCACAGGCGTCTGCCAATATTGTGTCAGCGGCAGCATCGCTTAATGAAATTGAGGATTATTTATCCCAAATTACAGAGGAGAAGTTTAAGAAACTTGTAATATCACAGGACAAAAATCATATAACATTTGATAAAGAGATTGTGAAGGAGAACATTGTCATAAAGAAACGGCTTGTCAGAAAAGCGGTTTTGCTTTTGGCGGGAAGGCTGAAGGATATATGTCAGAGTCATATTGAAGCAGTTGTTGACCTTATGGATAATTTTACCGGCAAACAGGTAGATCTTCCGTATGGACTTGTGGCCGAAAAATTATATGACGGCATAAGGATTGCTGAAAGGGGAGAAAGAACAGTTATTGATGACTTTTTGATGGAGATTCGTTTAGATACATCCGGAAGTTATGATGTTCCCGGAGGCAGTATAAAGGTTTCTATTGAAAATATTAAAGACTTTAAATATGAAATTAGTGATATTTTGTATACGAAAGAGTTTGATTGTGATAAAATAAAAAATGGTCTTGTTATAAGAAGGCGTCAAAAGGGTGACTATATAGAAATAGCATCGGGGCAGACGCAGAAATTAAAATCTTATCTTATTAATGAAAAAGTACATAAGGATAAGCGTTCATCATTGCTGGTGCTGGCAGACGGGAGTCATATACTCTGGGTTATCGGATATAGAATCAGCAATGCATATAAAGTTACACCAGATACTAAAAAAATTATTAGAGTTACTTATACCGGAGAAAAATATGAATGAAAAAATTAGTGTAATGATTAGTGAAGAAGATGTTGACAAAAGAATCAAGGAAGTGGCACAGGAAATAAGTGAGAATTATGCAGGCAAGAGTATACATCTTATTTGTATATTAAAAGGAAGCATTTTTTTTATGTGTGAACTGGCTAAGAGGATTACAGTTCCGGTAACAATGGATTTTATGTCTGTAAGCAGTTATGGCGGAGGAACACAGAGCAGTGGAATTGTAAAAATAGTAAAGGATCTTGATGAATCTCTCGAGGGAAAGGAAGTGCTTATTGTAGAAGATATTATTGATTCCGGCAGAACTTTGAGTCATTTAACCAAGATTTTATCAGAAAGGAAACCGGCAAGTCTTGAAATTGCAACATTATTGGATAAGCCGAGCAGACGTGTAGTGGATGTAGATGTATCATATACGTGCTTTGAGGTTCCGGATTATTTTATTGTTGGATATGGACTTGATTATAATCAAAAATATAGAGAACTGCCTTACATAGGGGTAGTTGAATTTGAATAAACTTGCAAAGGAGGCTTAATTTGAAAAGGAATATTAAAGGTTTCGGTTTGTATATTGCCGTAATGCTTATTGCATTAGCGGTACTTTATTTCATATCAACCGGAATGACATCAAAAGATGATTACAAGTATGAAGATTTTATTGAAGACCTTAACGATGGTGATATAAATGAACTTATCGTTAAGCAGAATAAGGAAATACCAACCGGCAAACTGGTTATCGAGTTAAAAAGTGGAGAAACACGATATTTATACGTTTCAGATGTTAATGATGTAATAGAGACAGTGCGCGCTTCAGGTTCAGGTATAGAGCCTGTTGTTACAGATGTTAACAGGGACAGTGTATTTTTGACAGATATTCTTCCAATGATTCTGGTATGCGTAGTTGCAATAGTATTTTTCTTTTATATCAGTGGAAGTATGGGAGCCGGAAATGCTAAAATGGCAAACTTCGGAAAGAGTAGAGCCAAACTTGCAACAGATGTAAAGAAAATCAATTTCACGAAGGTTGCGGGGCTTCATGAAGAGAAGGAAGAGTTAGAAGAAATTGTTGATTTCCTAAAGTCCCCAAAGAAGTATATCGATATAGGCGCACGTATACCTAAAGGAGTTTTGCTGGAGGGCCCTCCTGGCACAGGTAAAACATTGCTGGCAAAGGCTGTTGCAGGGGAAGCAGGGGTTCCGTTCTTCAGTATTTCAGGTTCAGACTTTGTAGAAATGTTTGTAGGTGTTGGTGCTTCGCGTGTAAGAGATTTATTTGCTGAAGCCAAGAAGAATGCACCTTGTATAGTATTTATAGATGAAATCGATGCAGTTGCAAGACGTCGTGGTACCGGCATGGGTGGCGGACATGATGAGAGAGAACAGACACTTAATCAGTTGCTGGTTGAGATGGATGGATTTGGCGTAAACGAGGGTATTATAGTAATGGCTGCAACAAACCGTGTTGATATATTGGATCCTGCCATACTGCGTCCGGGTCGTTTTGACAGAAAAGTAGTAGTAGGAAGACCTGATGTCAAGGGACGTTTTGAAATTCTTGAAGTGCATGCTAAAAACAAAAAACTTGGATCGGATGTTGATCTTGAAACAGTAGCACGTACTACTGCAGGATTTACAGGTGCAGACCTTGAAAACCTTTTAAATGAAGCAGCAATAACTGCTGCAAAGAATAAAAATGGTTTTATTACACAAAGTGATATCAATAAATCATTTATAAAAGTTGGAATTGGTAAAGAAAAGAAAAGTAAAATTATATCTGATGAAGAAAAGAGAATTACTGCATATCATGAATCAGGTCATGCAATTTTATTCCACGTGCTTCCAAAAGTAGGGCCTGTTCATACAGTATCAATTATTCCTACAGGACTTGGGGCAGCAGGTTATACAATGCCGCTTCCTGAAAAAGATGAGATGTTTAATACAAAAGGCAAGATGATTCAGGATATTATGGTATGCCTGGGTGGACGTATTGCTGAGGAATTAGTACTGGATGATATTACAACCGGTGCTTCACAGGATATAAAACAGGCTACAGCTGTGGCTAAAACAATGGTAACAAAGTATGGTATGTCAGATGCATTAGGACCAATTAATTATTCTGATAATTCAGACGAAGTATTTATCGGAAGAGATTTGGCACATTCAAGAGAATTTGGTGAAGCAACCCTGACGGCAATAGATACAGAAGTACGAAAAATAATAGAAAAATGTTATCAGGATGCAAAGAAAATTATAATTGAGCATATGCCACAGCTTGAAGCGTGTGCAAAGCTTTTGATTGAGAAAGAAAAAATCGGAAGAGAAGAATTTGAGGCATTATTTGAGTAAAATGTGGCAAAATACCGAAGGTATTGTAAAGATGTACAAAAAACTTTCGTCAGAATGTACAAAAAAATATGCTTGTCTTTGTAAAGTTTGTGCACACTTTTGTGTTGGCGGGTGCTATAATCATTATCGTAAAACCCCCCAATACATTATATAGTTTTTTGCTACACCCCATAAGAAAACAAAATACCTTCTCCGAAAAGGACAGCAGTAGCAGCTGTCCTTTTTACTTTTTATTTTTGTAATCTTGTAATGCGACCTGTTTTGTATTAAAATATTATTTTGTAAGCTATGAATTTTTAAGGAGAAACATATAACATGAGCATCAATGCGCAGGCTATATTTCATGATGGTACATCGGATTTTTGTAATCCGACTGTTCCTGAACCATTTGGAAAATTTACTATTCGCTTGAGAACGGCTGTAAACAACGTTAATCAAGCGTTTTTACATATTAATGGCAATAAAATTTTAATGAAAAATGTAAAATCAGATGAGTTGTTTGATTATTATGAAAGTATGATAATGGTAGAAAAGGATACCATCAGCTATTACTTCAGTATTCAGGACGAAGATGAAACTTTTTATTATAATCGTTATGGAGTCTGGAACTTTATTGATGAAGATTATAATTTCTGTATTACGCCCGGATTTAAAACACCGGATTGGGCAAAAGGTGCAGTGATGTACCAGATATTTGTTGACCGTTTCTGCAATGGAGATAAGAGTAATGATGTTGTAGATGGTGAATATGTTTATTCAGGAGGTGTAGTACATACAGCGAATGACTGGTATGAAACTCCGGGAAGTGAAGGATATAAGCAGTTTTATGGAGGAGATCTGCAGGGTGTAAAGGATAAACTGGAATATTTGTATAAGCTGGGAGTAGAAGTTATTTATTTTAATCCATTATTTGTATCTCCATCCAGCCATAAGTATGACACACAGGATTATGACTATATAGACCCTCATTTTGGCAGGATTGTTGTTGATTGTGAAGAGAAACCACAACCATGGGAACTAAATAATGAGCATTCAAAGAAGTACATTAAACGAGTTACGAATAAGGAAAATCTTGAGGCAAGTAATAAATTTTTTGCAGAGCTGGTCGAAGAAATTCATGCACATGGTATGAAAGTAATCATAGATGGAGTATTTAATCATTGTGGCTCTTTTAATAAGTGGATGGACAAAGAGTTTATTTATGAGGGAGAAGATGGTTATAAACATGGAGCATATGTTGATAAAAACAGCCCATATAATAAGTTCTTTAAATTTAGTGAAGATCACTGGCCAAATAATACACATTATGATGGTTGGTGGGGATATGATACTCTTCCAAAATTAAATTATGAAGAGTCAAAAGAATTATATGATTATATACTGAAGGTTGCCGTTAAGTGGGTATCACCTCCATATAATGTTGATGGCTGGAGACTTGACGTGGCTGCAGATCTGGGCAGATCAGAGGAGTTTAATCATAATTTCTGGAAGGATTTTAGAAAAGCAGTAAAGGAAGCTAATCCTGATGCAATAATTCTGGCAGAACATTATGGAGATGCCAGAAAGTGGCTGCAGGGTGATGAGTGGGATACAGTCATGAATTATGATGCTTTTATGGAGCCGGTAACATGGTTTCTTACGGGCGTCGACAAACATAGTGATGATTCAGATAAAAACAGGTTGGGAAATGAAGTAATATTTGCGCAGTCTATGACTAATTGTATGTCAAGATTTCAAACTCAGTCTTTGCAGGTGGCAATGAACGAACTTTCTAATCATGATCATTCACGTTTCCTTACCAGAACCAACATGAGAGCAGGCAGACTGGCAACAGCAGGTGCTGCTGCGGCAAGTGAGGGTATTAATAAGGCAATAATGAAAGAAGCGGTTATTATGCAGATGACATGGCCGGGTGCACCTACTATATACTATGGGGATGAGGCCGGATTGTGCGGATGGACTGACCCGGATAACCGCAGAACTTATCCATGGGGCAGAGAGGATTTAGAGTTACTTGAATTTCACAGGTATACCATTAGAATACATAAGCATAATAAGGCATTAAAGACCGGGGCATTTAAGGCATTAAGGTATGAAAAAGATTTGCTGGTTTATGGCAGATTTGAGGGAGATAATATTATTTCAGTTATTGTTAATAATAGTAATAATGAAAGAGAGGTAGCAGTTCCGGTATGGCAGCTGGGCGTTAAAGATGGCGAAAAAATGGAAAGGCTTATAATTACCGCAGGGGACAGATATTATGTTGGGAAAATACCGTTTTCGGTTTCCGACGGAATGATAAGTGTGGAAATGCCGGCTTTCTCAGCAGCAATTTTTAGAAAAATGTGGATTTTTAAAAATTTTTATGATATAAAATATATGTTAGTTTTATGGGCAGATTCCCGAGCGGCCAAAGGGGGCAGACTGTAAATCTGTTGTCGACGACT
>JBJEMK010000085.1:0-3302 GCA_051879635.1 Eubacterium sp. | reverse complement strand
ATTCAATCGCTTTTTGTATACATCTGCAGTGTCACATCAATTGTAAAGCTACATAATTAATACTTTATTTATAAAAATGTGCTTTATTTCATTTAATGCTTTTGTTATAATAAAACGAATAGGAGGCTTAATATGAATTTTGGACATAAGCAAACTGTAGAAAAACAAAAACAATTAGTATCCTTACAAATGCGTCTGACTACTAAGACACTGGTTAGTATACTAAAAATATTTTTATACTGCCTGCTTCTTATAGTAGTAATAGGTGGCTTTTTTGGATTGGGTATGGTTAAAGGAATTATTGATAATGCTCCTGATGTTTCTGAGGTAAGCATTGCTCCGTCTTCTTATTCAACTACTGTTTATGATGCAAGTGGCAATGAAATTGAAAAGCTTGTTACATCAGGTTCTAATCGTGTTAAGGTTTCAATAGATGAAATTCCTGAAGATTTGCAACACGCTTTTATAGCTATCGAAGATGAACGTTTTTATGAACATAATGGCATTGACCTGCAGGGTATCGGACGTGCAGTAGTGGTTGCATTAAAAAACAAGAACTTATCTGAAGGTGCAAGTACCATTACACAGCAGGTAATTAAAAATAATGTATTTACTGACTGGACTGATGAGTCATCTATAGGTGACAGCATTAAACGAAAAATTCAGGAACAATATCTTGCTGTACAGCTTGAAAAAGTAATGAGCAAAGAAACTATTCTTGAAAATTATCTTAATACTATAAACCTTGGTTCCAATACCCTTGGTGTCGAAGCTGCTTCACAAAGATATTTTGGTAAGGATGTCTGGGATTTAACTATTTCAGAATGTGCAGTTATTGCTGCCATTACTCAAAATCCTTCAGCATATAACCCTATTACTTTTCCTGATAATAATGCTATAAGACGCGAAAAAGTTCTTAAAAATATGAAAGAGCAGGGATATATTACTCAGGAGCAACTGGATTCAGCTCTTGCAGATGATGTATACGACAGAATCCAGACTGTTAATGCAGATTACGATACAGACAGTTCTGTATATAGCTATTTTATTGATGAATTAATAAGTCAGGTACTCGATGATTTACAGGAACAAAAGGGATATACTTATACCCAGGCATATAATGCTCTTTATAGTGGAGGCCTAAGTATTTATTCTACACAAAATTCTACTATTCAAAAGATATGTAATCAGGAAATGTCAAATGCTGATAATTACCCTTCAACTGTTTATTGGTCTATAAACTGGGCATGGACAATACAGCATGCGGATGGCACAGTAGATAATTATTCTGAGAGCTATATTTCTTATTATCACCGAACCCTTTTGGGCGAATCTTCATTTAAATTAATATTTAACACCAAAGAAGAAGCTCTTGCATGCGTTGAAGATTACAAAAAATATATACTTCCTGATGGTCTTGCAGAAGGAGATATCGAATACGAAACATTATATTATACTGCACAGCCTCAGGCTTCTTTTTCAATTATGGAGCAGGATACAGGTTATGTAAGGGCTATAGTGGGAGGCCGTGGCAAGAAAGAAGTAAGTCTCTCTCTCAACCGTGCTACCCAGTCTACCAGACAGCCTGGGTCTACATTTAAGATATTAGCAGTTTATGCACCTGCCATTGATACAATGGGGTATACTCTTTCAACAACTGTAGTTGATGAACCTTATTATTATTCTAATGGCAGACCTGTAAGTAACTGGTGGGGTAATTCCTACAAGGGTACGCAAACTGTACGAAGTGCCATCGCACAATCTATGAATGTAATTGCTGTAAAGGTACTTACAGATATTACTCCACAGCTTGGTTATGATTATCTGCTAAACTTTGGTATTACAACACTAGTTGACAGTCGTACTGAATCTGATGGAAGTGTGGTATCAGATATTCAGCAGGCGCTTGCACTTGGAGGTATTACAGACGGTGTGACAAACCTTGAGATGTGCGCCGCATATGCCGCTATTGCTAACAGCGGAGTATACACCAAGCCTGTTTTTTACACGCAGGTTGTTGACAGCAATGGCCGTGTTATATTAGATAATACTACTCCATCAACTCATACTGTTATAAAGGACTCAACAGCTGTTCTTCTCACACAGGCAATGGAAGACGTTG
Source organism: Eubacterium sp. (assembly GCA_051879635.1). Classification (GTDB taxonomy): domain Bacteria; phylum Bacillota; class Clostridia; order Lachnospirales; family Lachnospiraceae; genus JBJEMK01. Next base: position 1,180 of record JBJEMK010000085.1, on the reverse strand, counting down.
TTAACGGAAAGGGTACCGGTACAGCTTGTGCCGTTGATGGCATTGATGTTGCCGGAAAGACTGGTACTACCTCAAGTTCATACGACCTATGGTTTGTTGGATACACTCCACAGCTTACCGCTGCTATCTGGACCGGTTTTGATGAAAATAAGGATTTGGGTTCAGATCAGGTTTATCATGAAAAACTATGGAGTAAAATTATAACAAGAATATATGAAAAATGTAAAAAAACATATAATATCAAGGAATTTGATTTGGAAAGTGATGACCTTGTAAAAGTAACAATGTGTTCTATTTCGGGCAAAGTAGCAACTGATAATTGTGAAGATACTTATACTGAATACTATACTTCCGGAAGCGAACCTACAAGCAAATGTACTTCCTGCACATCATCTTATTCAGATGATAATGATAGCGAAGAAGAAACAACCAAAAAATCTTCAAAAAAGAAAAATAATGATGAATAATAAAGATAGTACTAAGACCGGATACTTTCCGGTCTTAGTACTATCTTCTTATAAATAAAGTTATTACTGCATCTTTGAATCAAAAATAAATGATGCCAGATATGCAAAAATCAAAGCTCCAGATATTCCAACAGCACTTGATTTAAATCCACCCATAAACAGTCCTAAAAAACCTTCTGAATCTATAGCTTCTTTTACGCCCTTCCATAATGTATTACCAAACCCCAGTAAAGGAACAGTTGCTCCGGCCTTTGCCCAGTCAGCAAATGGCTGGTATATACCTATTGCTCCAAGTATCGCTCCCAGCACAACTAAACTAACCATAATTCTTCCGGGCATAAGTTTTGTTTTATCAATAAATATTTGTACTATGGCACATATAACTCCTCCGATAATAAAAGCTTTTACATAATCCATAATAAACTCCCTTCTCTAAAATGCTTCAATCATTACGCAATGTGCAATTCCAGGTACACTCTGACCCTCATTAAACGTTATTGTTGAAAGTAATGCACCTGTTGGTATGAATAGAATTTTTTTAAAAGCCTTCTTTTTTAACTGTTTAAAAATATAACTTGTAAGAACTGTAGCGGAACATCCGCAGCCACTTCCTCCTGCATGTGTATCCTGATTCTGGCTGTCATATATTTCTATTCCACAGTCCATATGAACATTTGTAATATCATACCCCTCTTTTTTGAGAAGATCTATTA
>JBJEMK010000084.1:0-3307 GCA_051879635.1 Eubacterium sp. | reverse complement strand
TATCTCCAGCGCTCTTGTAAGTGCCGGTGATGGAAGCTATACTACCACATTTATGGCGATTGCTGTATGCGGAATATTATCTTCGTGTACACTTCCAATTCTCAAAAAAATTCTGGAGTAATACGGGCAGCCTCTATTCTCCAACGCTTTTCCAAAGCATTTTACAATCTATAAAATCCACGTCAAGACGTCCATTATTCTTAAGCCATGCTATGTATGAACGGACAGTGCTGCCTATGAGCACATATTGGTCAAAATTCATCTTCATGTTGTATGCCAGAAATAATTTCTGCAGCACCTCTTCAAATGTTTGAGGTTCTTTGCAGATTTCAATGATTTTTTCACCTACTTCTAAAGTTTTGTCAATATTATATTGAGCCAGTGCCGTAATATCCTCTGTTGCTTCAACATGGGACCCTACAAAAATTCTGGCTTTCATTGTCTTTACTTTTTCTAAAGTTTCAAGATGTGAAGCAATATCATAGTTGAACGTAATGCCATATTTTTCAAGAGTAGCCGGACTGCTCACGCAATCAGCTAAAAATACCACATCGTCAGACGTTCTGAATCCAACCATGTCAAATCCATGTCCCTTTAAATCAATAACTTCCATCCCTTCCGGAAGCACATCTTGTGTCAATATCTCAGAAACACTTGGCTGTGCCATCATAAACTTGTGCCTCAGATTTGTCGGCGAAAATCCTCCATAAAGGAATGCAGGTTCCAGGATTGGAACATTGGTAATGGCCCAGTCCATACCACCGGGAGAATAGATTTTGCATCTGGTACGCTCCTGAAGAAATCTGTTTCCACCAATATGGTCCGCATGAGAATGTGTATTAAAAATAGCTTTCAGTGTCCAGCCATTTGCTTCGAGAATATGCAAAACTTTTTTTCCGCCGTCTTTATCGCTGCCGCTGTCAATTATGCACACTTCATTTCCTGAAATACGTACAATGCCAACTTTAGCAGGACTGTCAATATAAAAGCTGTTTTTTCCTGCTTGAACTAACTCGTACATTATATCGATCTCCTTTTGCTTTTTGATTAAGCGAAATCATTTTATCAACATTTTAATTGATTCATCAATATAATTCAAGTGTTTTACTGTAAGCATGTAATTGTTTTTCAAAACAAAAAAAATAAAGATTATTTGACTTGTCATAACAAAAATGATATAATATCGCTCGTCTTGTGTTGCAAATAATATTTTTACTATAGGAGAGAACAATGTCGAACAAAATCAATGAAGCAGTTGAAATAAGATGGCATGGAAGAGGTGGACAAGGTGCCAAAACTGCATGTCTGATGCTTGCAGATATAGCTTTTACAGCAGGTAAGTATGTTCAGGGTTTCCCTGAATATGGTCCGGAAAGACAGGGGGCACCTATTACCGCATATAACAGAATTACAGACAAGCCTTGTAAGGTACATTCAAATATATATACACCGGACTATGTTGTTGTTGTTGATGAAACCTTACTGAAGTCTGTTGACGTAGCTAAGGGCATTAAAAAGGATGGAGCTCTGATCATCAACAGCAAGAGAAGTCCTGAAGCCTTAAGGCCGTTGCTTAACGGTTATAAGGGGCGTATTTGTACAGTTGATGCAGAAAGCATTTCCATTGAGTGCCTGGGGAAGAATTTCCCTAACATGCCTATGCTTGGTGCAATTGTAAAAGTAAGTAAGGTTATAGACGCAAATGAATTTGTGAATAACATGCGCGAATCCTTTGAGCACAAATTTGCAGGTAAAGAAAGCTTAATTGAAGGAAATATGAAGGCTGTAGTTAAAGCTATGGAGGAGGTTGAGGCAGGAGAATGATCACTAAGGCCAAAGATATAAATGAAAAAATAACATGGCAGGAGATAACTACAGGTGCAGAGATTTATGAGCCCGCAACTTCACTGCTTGTTGAAACAGGTGACTGGAGAGTAATGACACCTGTATTTAAAGAAGATGACTGCAAGCAATGCATGCTATGCGTTTTATATTGTCCTGACAGTTCCATTCCGGTAAAAAATCACAAGAGACGTGATTTCGACCTGGTTCACTGCAAGGGCTGCGGCATATGTGCAAAAGTTTGTCCTTTCAAGGCTATAGAAATGGTAAAGGAGGATAAGTAATGTCAAGAAGAGATAGAATGTCAGGAAATGAAGCCGTAGCAGAGGCTATGAGACAGATAAATCCGGATGTAATGGGCGCGTTCCCAATTACGCCTTCTACAGAAATTCCTCAGTATTTTTCAAAATTTATCGCTGACGGAACGGTCGATACAGAGTTTGTTGCTGTAGAATCGGAACACAGTGCAATGTCTGTGTGCATTGGTGCATCAGCTGCCGGCGCAAGAGCTGTAACTGCAACTTCTTCAGCAGGGCTTGCATATATGTGGGAACTTTTGTATGTTGCAGCATCATCGAGATTGCCGATTACCATGGCTGTAGTAAATAGAGCTTTAACAGGTCCTATCAATATAAATAATGACCACTCAGATACCATGGGTGCAAGAGACTCCGGCTGGATTCAGATTTATGCGGAGTCAAATCAGGAAGTATATGACAACTTTATTCAGGCAATGCCGATTTCTGAAGAAATAAGATTGCCTATTATGATATGTCAGGATGGATTCATTACAAGCCATGGTGTATCAAATATTGAATTGCTTGAAGATGAAGAGGTAAAAAACTTTGTGGGAGAATTCAGGCCGGAAAACTATCTTTTGAAGCATGAAAACCCTCTGGCAGTAGGCCCTTATGGAACATCTCCATATTATATGGAAGTAAAGCGAGCTCAGGCTCAGGCAATGAAGGATTCCATGCCTGTGATTATGGATGTTGCTGAGAGATTCGAAGCATTGACAGGAAGGAAATATGGCTTCTTTGAAGAATATATGATGGATGATGCAGAAGTGGCTATTGTAATTATCGGTTCAAGTGCAGGAACAGGTAAAGAAGCTGTAGACAGATTGAGAATGGAAGGCAAGAAGGTTGGATTGATTAAACTCAGAGTTTTCAGACCTTTCCCAAGACAGCCTCTTGCAGAAGCAATGTGCAAGGTTAAGGCAGTGGCAATCATGGACAAGGCTGAATGCTTTTCAAACAGTGGCGGACCTCTTTTCAGTGAAGCCAGGAATTCACTTTATGATCTTCCAAACAAACCATATGCAATAAACTATATCTACGGACTCGGGGGCAGAGATATTACAGTTGAGGATTTCTACGAAATTTACAACGACCTGTTTATTATCTATGATACTAATAAACCGGGCGATATCTACAGATACGTTGGTGTAAGAGACAGCAGATAT
>JBJEMK010000083.1:0-3332 GCA_051879635.1 Eubacterium sp. | reverse complement strand
GCTGCAGGTCCTGACATGGGTGCAGCAGGCTCGGATGCAGGAAATCAGGGCGCAGGCACTGAAGATGATGTGGTTGATGGAGATTACAGAGAAGTTTAATTATAGTGCTAGACAATATTTACAGAAACATAGGGACAGGTTTTTGCCTGTCCCATATGTGAGTTTGAAAGGTGATCGTTATGGCAGATAAAAGAGATTATTATGAAGTGTTAGGCGTTGATAAGAATGCCGATGATGCAGCTTTAAAAAAGGCATATAGACAACTGGCAAAGAAATATCATCCAGATATAAATCCCGGAGATAAAGAGGCAGAAGCAAAGTTTAAAGAAGCCTCAGAGGCATATGCCATACTCAGTGATCCGGAAAAACGCAGACAATATGATCAGTTTGGCCATGCTGCGTTTCAGGGAGGAGCCGGCGGCGGAGGCTTTGATTATGGCAATATGGACTTTAATGATATTTTTAGTGGGTTTGGAGATATTTTTGGAGATTTATTTGGTGGTGGAAGTACCAGCAGAAGACGTAATGGACCAATGCGTGGTGCAGATGTGCGCACCAGCGTAAGGATTACATTTGAAGAAGCAGTTTTTGGATGCTCTAAGAATATTACACTTAATGTTAAAGATGAATGTTCAAAGTGTCATGGAACAGGTGCAAAGCCGGGAACATCGCCTGAAACCTGCCACAAATGTGGAGGAAGCGGTCAGGTAAGATATCAGACACAATCAATATTTGGAATGGTTCAAAGCGTAAAGCCATGCCCTGACTGTAATGGAACAGGCAAGGTTATAAAAGAAAAGTGTGCGGACTGTTATGGAACAGGATATATAACAACAAGAAAGAATATACAGGTATCAATTCCGGCAGGTATTGATAATGGTATGAGTGTAAGGCTTGCAGGTAAAGGCGAACCCGGAGTTAATGGTGGACCAAGAGGAGATATTCTTGTAAGAGTTGATGTAGCAAACCATAAAATCTTTGAACGTCAGGATATGAATTTATATTCTGAATCGCCTATTTCTTTTGCACAGGCAGCTCTCGGTGGAGATGTACGCATTAAAACAATAGACGGGGATGTACTATTTAACATTAAGCCGGGAACGGCAACTAACACAAGAGTACGACTTAAAGGAAAAGGAGTTCCTTCGCTTAGAAATAAAGAGATGAGAGGCGACCAGTATGTGACATTGGTTGTTCAGGTTCCTGAGCATTTAAATGCTGAACAAAAGGAAGCTCTCAAAGCTTATGATGCAGTAAGCGGAAATACGCTTGGTACAGAGACAGGCGTAAAGAAAAAGAAAAGCCTAAAAGAAAAGATAAAGGAAAGTTTCTAATGGTTAAAATAAAAGTTTGATAAGCATAAACCATTAATGAATGATTATGATTCAAGGGCTATGGTAACATAGTCCTTGAACTATTTAGAGGAGTTTAGGAACAGCATGAAGTGGAATAAGTATACGTTAAAGACAACAACAGATGCGGTAGATTATATTAGTTCAATACTGGTGGATTTAGGCATTAACTGCATAGAAGTAAATGATAATGTACCACTTTCAGAAGCTGACAGAAAAGCAATGTTTATAGATTATCTGCCTATACTGCCGGACAATGATGGAACAGCTTATATAACATTTTATACAGAAGACACTTCCAATGCTGCAGATGGGGCAAGTGATTCATATAATCTGACAGGGATAGAACTAAATAAACCAAAAAATGATTTGAGTGATGAGGAACTTTTAATGAAACTTAGAACTCAAATTAAAGAGGCAGGAACATTTATTAATGTAGGAGAAGCTACAATAACAAAGGAACATACAGTTGATTCTGACTGGATAAATAACTGGAAAGAGTTTTTTAAACCGTTTGTTATAGGAAGCTTCTATATAAAGCCGGTATGGGAAAATGGAACAGTTCAAAAAAAAGGCATGCATACTATCAATATAGATCCGGGTATAGCTTTTGGGACCGGAAAGCACGAAACTACTCAGCTTTGCATTATTGAACTTATGAAATATATAAAAAAAGGCATGTCAGTATTTGATGTAGGTTGTGGCAGTGCAATATTATCTGTAGCTGCCAGAAAATTAGGAGCAGGAAATATGCTTCTTACAGATATAGATCCATCAGCGGTAACATCGGCCAGAGAAAATTTTGAAATTAATGGTTTGTCTTTGGAAGAAGTAACGATATTAAAGGGAAATCTGCTGGAAGATAAGGAATTACAAAAACTTGCATCCCAAAATAAATTTGATGTTATTGTTGCAAATATTCTGGCAGATGTTATTATACCATTGTCGGGAGTTGTTCATAAGTATATAAAAAAGGATGGAATTTTTATTTCTTCAGGAATTATATATACTCGTGAGGACGAAGTGGTTTCAGCCATAAAATCCAATCCCAATCTGGAATTGTTAGAAGTTAATCATCAGGGTGACTGGGTTATGGTATCTGCAAAATGCAGGGATATATAACAGATAGGAAGTAATAAATGTACAGATTTTTTGTGGATAATGCAGCAATCAGGGAAGAAAATATAGTAATACGTGGAAAAGATGTAAATCATATTGTAAATGTTCTTCGGATGAAAACAGGTGAAAATATACTTATAAGTAATGGCCATGATAAAGATTATGAGTGTGTTATTGAAAGCATATCGGCACATGAAGTGATTGCCAGAATAATTGATGTACATGGTGCAATGACAGAACTTCCATCAAAGATATATTTATTTCAAGGGATTCCAAAGAGCGACAAAATGGAATTAATTATTCAAAAGGCTGTTGAGCTGGGCGTATATGAAGTAATACCAGTATCAACAAAACGTTCAATAGTTAAACTGGATGAGAAGAAGGCAGAAGCAAAAGTAAAGAGATGGAATTTAATATCCGAAAGTGCGGCAAAGCAGTCTAAACGAATCATAATCCCCTCTGTCAACAGAGTAATGAATTTTGAAGAAGCCTTAAATTATGCAAAAAGTATTGATATGGTGATTATTCCATATGAAGAAGCACAAAATATGGCATATACAAAAAGTATTTTATCAGCAGTAAAGGGTGGAACTTCCATAGGCATTTTTATAGGACCTGAAGGTGGATTTGCACCGGAAGAAGTAGAGGCAGCAAAAAATATGGGAGCCTTTGAAATAACATTAGGAAAGCGTATACTTAGAACAGAAACAGCAGGAATGACAGTACTTTCTATTCTTATGTTTTTGTTGGAAGAATAAATTTGAGGAGTAATATGGAAGCGTATCTTGATAATTCAGCAACAACTAAAGTATTAGACAGTGTGAAGGATATTATGACGGAAACTATGACTACAGATTTTGG
>JBJEMK010000082.1:0-3342 GCA_051879635.1 Eubacterium sp. | reverse complement strand
AATCAGCCTGGCCCTGTACGGAAAGGGTATACTCACAAGATGTATTGGAAGATCCCGAATATCTGTAGCCCGTTTCCAGAATTGCTGCTTCCTTACCTTTTGAAATTATATGGTTAATTACAGTTTTTATTTGAGACATTTTTCCATGTTCCCATTCAGGATAATATGAAATACCAAATACATCAAAATTTATGCCCTTGTCAATCATTGTATCGCACCAGCCAGAACATTTAGAAGCCGGATTTGTAAAATGAAGTGCAATCTTAATGTTAAGATTATTATCAGTTCTAAAATTGTCTACGGCGTTGCAACCTGCTTCAATAAGCTGATAATATCCATCCGCATCAATATAATTAGAAGAGTCAGGGTCATTAGAAGTTTTCCACAAATATACACCTGCAATTCCAATATTTGTTTCATTTCCAATTTGAACCATACCGATATCAACACCTGCATTATAAAGAGCAGTAAGTGAGTCTGTTGTATATGCTGAAAGTGCATCTACACGCTCAGAAATAGAATATCCGGACCATGCTTTAGGTGAAATCTGCCTGGAAGGATCTGCCCAGAAATCAGAATAATGAAAATTTATAAGAGTTTTCATTCCATATTGTGCAGCACGTTTGCCAATTTCAATAGCACAATTTAAATCACAATTTCCACCACCATATCCACGATTACTAGAATCATATGGGTCATTCCAGATACGAACACGTACATAATTAACTCCGGCGTCAGATAAAATCTTAAATGGGTCTGCTACATTGCCGTTTTCATCATGGAAAGTAACTCCTGCATTTTCTAAAGAAATAATACTTGATATATCTGCACCCATAATGAAATCACTTGATAATCCGTTAACCTTTTCAACATTTACATCTTCAACTTCACTTGGAGTTGCGGCCATAACCATAGCAGAAAAAGCTGTAGCAGATAATAATGTGACAATTGTAAATAAAAATGTAAATTTCTTTTTCATAAAATCTCTCCTTAGTTTATTTTTCCCAGCGCCCCGAAGCACCACAAGGAAGAACAAGACCATTGCTGCTTACGGGGAGGCCTATCTCATCCGATGTGGCACTGCCACCAAATCGGGAAGTAAGTTCTGTGTCTAACATATAGGTTAATACTGCAGGGGCAAGTCCTGTAGTATATGAATTGACTAAAAAGAAAATTGGTTCATCAGATAAAATTTGTGTGCAAAGCTTTATAAACGGATGAATAGAATCTTCAATTTTCCAGATTTCTCCTTTTGGACCTCTGCCGTATGATGGTGGGTCCATAATAATACCATCGTATTTATTACCACGTCGTATTTCACGTTCAACAAATTTAACACAATCATCTACAAGCCATCTGATTGGTGCATCCTGCAGACCGGATGAAACAGCATTTTCTTTAGCCCAGCTAACCATTCCCTTTGATGCATCAACATGTGTTACAGCTGCCCCTGCTTTGGCAGCAGAAAGAGTAGCCCCTCCTGTATATGCAAAAAGGTTAAGTATCTTTACGGGTCTGCCTGCATTTTTGATTTTTGATGCAGTCCAGTTCCAGTTAACAGCCTGTTCAGGGAAAAGTCCTGTATGTTTAAAACTAAAAGGTTTAAGATTAAAAGTTAAATCCTTATAGTTAATACTCCATTGTTCAGGGAGATTAAAAAAGTCCCAGCTGCCACCACCCTTAGTACTTCTGTGATAATGTCCATTTATCTTTTTCCAGCGCAAATCGTTTTTTGGGGTATCCCATATTACTTGTGGATCCGGGCGAACAAGTATATAGTCTCCCCAACGTTCCAGCTTTTCTCCATTTGAGGAATCAATTACCTCATAGTCTTTCCATTCATTTGCAGTCCACATAATTAACTCCTTAAAATATTAAAAATTTTTAATGATTCAAGCGGATAACATTTATAATTTTCCTCTTTAAAAAGAGCAGACCCTGCAGTTCCGCTTTTTCCGGCACCATCCTTTGCACATTCATCATATTCTTTAGCATAATCGGAAGCCCATCCGGTACCAAATTTATTCCAGTCTGAAGGATTTGTATCACACCATGCAGGTTCCCAGTAAAACATACCAATGCACTTAAGACCGATAGTGCTTACATAAGATACAACATCTCTTAAAAAAGCCATTTGACCATCAACAGAAATATCATAATCATAAAAATCTTCCTTTGGTGCATCAAAAGGATATGCTGTTTCTGCAATTATAACTTCCTTATTATATGTATCGCATACATATTTAAGTGAGTTTGTAAGTATTGAGGGGTTGCCATGCCACATCTGATAAAATGAAGCACCAAAAATATCATAGTCAACACCATTGTCATTAAGATATTTACATATATCAGCAAATCCCAGGTTTGGATCGGTATAATGCAAAACACTTTTGATTGAAGCTGAATAAGCAGAATTAAAATCTTTTACAGCCTGAATGCCGGATTTTAAAAGCCTGCATTTATTTATTATATCATGTTCACCTGCCATACCATTATTTATTTCATTTCCAATTTGCACCATATGGAGCAGTACTCCCGCATCATGCATAGATACAAGCGAATTATATGTAAATTTATATAGTGCAGATTCTTTTTCTTCTATATTAAATGTATTCCATTCTTTTGGACAAAGCTGCCTTACCGGGTCGGACCAGAAATCTGAATAATGAAAATTAAGTAAAATCTTAATATTATAAATTGAAGCACGCCTGCCTATTTCAATTGCTTTCTCTAAGTCACAATTACCCCCGCCGTATCCATTGCCATTAGAGTCATATGGATTATTCCAAACACGAATTCTCACACATGTAATGCCTGCATCAGAAAGAATTTTAAATAAATCACTTTCTCTGTTTGAAAAGTCATAAAACCTTATGCCTGCCTGTTCTAAGGAAATAATACTGGATATGTCAGCACCAAAGATAAAATCTTTTGATAAATTTCTGATTGGTAAAAACTTCATTACATACTCCTAAATATATATTTATATGTAAATATTACATTTTGTTAGGATTAAAGTCAATTAAATATGAAAAAAGTGCTTGCAAATAAAAAAATATTGTTGTATACTGATTCTTGCTGTGACATTGATAGCGTAGAAGCGTGAGGTTGCTGCATGAAAATGGCAGGTTTTCCGTGGAGCGAATGTCAAGTTAGGAAACTGGCGACAAGTCACTGTACTTAACAAATCGTCCACCTAGGGTGGAAACAACGTGTGTAAGTTGTGATGTTTAAAGTTACGACACACACGGAAGTGTGTACAGTCACCGCTTGTCGTACTATTTAAAAGTGCGAAAAGGAGGCGACTTTTTTTATGGCAAGTCAAGTAATGAGAATCACATT
>JBJEMK010000081.1:0-43439 GCA_051879635.1 Eubacterium sp. | reverse complement strand
CGGATTTGTTAAATGATGCAAATCTTTCCAAATCAGATATAGAGTTTATTAAAAACATCTTGCAAAATAAATAATATTGTGGTATTATGTCAAGTGCTGTTAAAAAGAGATGGTCCTCTGTTACGTATGTATTAAGAACATCGAATATTACAAGGAGGCAATAATGAACGAAATTATTAAGAACATCGAAGCTGCTCAGATTAAAGAAGGAATCACAGAATTTAATACAGGTGATACAGTTAAAGTATTTGCTAAGATTAAAGAGGGTGACAAAGAAAGAGTTCAGGTATTCGAAGGAACAGTTATTAAAAAGCAGGGTGGAAGTTCAAGAGCAACTTTTACAGTAAGAAAGAATTCAAATGGCATAGGAGTTGAAAAAACATGGCCATTACACTCACCAACAATCGAAAAGATTGAAGTAGTAAGACGTGGTAAAGTAAGACGTGCTAAACTTAACTACTTACGCGACAGAGTTGGTAAGGCAGCTAAGGTAAAAGAATTAGTAAAATAATTTATCAATGAAGGAGCAAATACTATTGTATTTTGCTCCTTTTTAATACAATAAACATATTTATTGAAAAATAGCAAAAATCATTCAAAAATAATAAAAACAGAGTAATTAAAGAATATTTAATATTAGATGACGCAATGGTTAAATTAGAGGTAAAAAATGAAATATAATGTTGTTATAATAGGCGGTGGCCCAGCTGCTATGTTTAGTGCACTTTACTTAAAAAAATATGGAGTTAAAGATATATGTATTGTTAATAAAAACAATCATAAAATTCATAAGGCTTGTTCTGGCTTTTTGACCAAAAAAACAGTAACTTTAATGAAAGAAATAGATCTGTTAGTAGAAAAAGAGCTAAACTATTCAAAAGGAAATGATTTGATTGTTTATAACAACTATCAAGAATGCTTGAAACTAAATGAAGAAGACATCTACATTTATTTTTCTTCATCTGCTAATCGTGAAGACTTAGATAATTACCTTTATAATAAAGTACTAGAAGAAAATATTAAAATTTTAGAAAATAATCAAATAACAGAAATAATTTTTGATAAACATATATTAAACTTAAAAGATAGTAAAATTTTATATAATTACTTAATTATGGCAGATGGTTTTGTGGGAATATCTTCAAAATATAATATTAAACCAAAAGATAAACAAATTGGATTAGAAGTAAGAATTAAAAATAGTAAAAAATTAGTACCAAAAGTAGATCTTAATTTTGGAATTACTAAATATGGTTATGCTTGGATTTTTCAACAAGAGAAATATACTACGATTGGATTTACAGATTTGTATAATAACAAGATTAATTATTTAGAATTATTGAAAGAGTTTGCTAGTAAAAAAGGTTATAATATTGAAACAAAGAATATCAAAGGAGCTTTTATCCCTAGAAAGGTACAAAAATTATATTATGATGAAAATTCTATTTTTATAGGTGATGCAGCTGGATTGGTAGACTCCATAACTCAAGAAGGTATCTATTATGCACTATTATCTGCTAAATACAGCGCTCTAGCAATAAAGGAAAATAATTTAAAAATATATAAAGAAAATATGAAATATATTATTAAAGAATTAAATGCTTCTAGATGGATTTCAAAGTTGTTTTATACTAGTTTTTTTCAAAAGAAACTATGGAAAAATAAAAAAGATGCTAATTCATTCAGAGCATATATTCTAAAGAAGACTTTGACTGAAGAAGATTTTAGTTATAGAAAAATATTCAGATATTTTAAAGAGTATAAAACGACTAAAAAATTTAGAACTAAAACATTTTAGAAACGTGTTACACATTGAGATAAAAGCAAAAAACAGCGCAAGTAGAAAAAGAAAAGTAGTAAGGAAGTGATATAAATGAGTAATGAAGAAAAAGGTTTTTCTAACACTTCGATCAACTGGTATCCTGGACACATGATGAAAGCCAGACGTATGATGCAGGAAGATATTAAACTAATTGATCTTGTTATTGAACTTATTGATGCAAGGCTTCCGTTGAGTAGCAGAAATCCTGATATAGATGAATTAGGGAAAAATAAGTCAAGATTAATTCTTCTTAACAAATCAGATCTGGCAGATGAAAGACAAAATGAATTGTGGACAAAATGGTTTTCAAATAAAGGTTTTTTTGTAATAAAAATAAATTCAAAAAGTGGTGCAGGAATTAAACAAATTAATAATATGGTTTTAGAAGCATGTAAAGAGAAAATAGAACGAGATAAAAGGAGAGGGATTATTAAAAGACCTGTACGGGCAATGGTTGTTGGAATACCAAATGTCGGCAAGTCAACTTTTATTAATTCATATGCCAAAAAAGCCTGTACTAAAACAGGCAACAAACCGGGAGTTACCAAAGGAAAACAATGGATTAAACTAAATAAAAATCTTGAACTTTTAGATACTCCGGGAATTCTATGGCCTAAATTTGATGACCAGTCTGTTGGAATAAGGCTGGCGATTGCCGGTTCTATAAATGATGAAATATTAAATATTTCGGAACTTGCTATGGAATTGATTAAATATTTAAAAAAGGAATATCCACAGAATATTACAAAAAGATATGATATTTCATCTGATTTATCTGAACTGGATATTCTATCTGAAATTGCAAAAAAATGTGGATGCATAAAAAAAGGTAATAGACTTGATTACGATAAAGCTGCATCAATACTTATCGATGATTTCAGGAGTGGCAAGCTTGGCCGTATTACATTAGAAAAGTGCAATATTGATGGAGATAACATATGAAAAGTATTTCAGAAATAAAGTCATATTTAGATGCTATACCTATAAATTGTCTGGAAGATGAATTAGTAAAATTTAAAGATGACAGCAGAAAGGGTGTAACAGATTTATTACACCGAATGTATAAAAAGATAGATTTATATAACAAAGAATGTGAACGCACTGAACTTATGAAAAAATTTGAGTATAAATATGATGATTATGAGTTCATATGCGGTATCGATGAGGTTGGCCGTGGGCCTTTGGCTGGACCTGTAGTAGCAGGTGCCGTAATACTGCCAAAAGACTGCAATATATTATATATAAATGATTCTAAGCAGCTTAGTAGACATAAAAGAGAAGAATTGTATGAAGAAATAATGAATAATGCAATTGACGCACAGATAGGAATTGTCAGTCCTGCAAGAATTGATGAAATCAACATTTTACAAGCTACTTATGAGGCAATGAGAGAAGCAATCTCCAAACTGAAAGTAACTCCTTCCATTCTTCTTAATGATGCAGTAAACATACCGGAAGTGAACATAAAACAGATTAGTATTATTAAGGGAGATGCCCAAAGTATATCCATTGCAGCAGCAAGTATTATTGCAAAGGTTTCCAGAGATGCAATGATGACAGAATATGATAAGATTTATCCGGAATATGGATTTGCCGGAAATAAAGGATATGGCTCAGCTGCACATATTGAAGCAATAAAAAGACTGGGGCCATCTCCAATACATAGAAAAACATTTATTAGAAATTTTACAAATTAAGGAGATACGTAATTATTAATAAGAGACATGTGGGGGCTGATTATGAGCAATTGGCTGTGGATTATTTGCTAAATAAAGGATATAATATAATTGCCTGTAATTTTAGATGCAGAATAGGTGAAATAGATATAATTGCTTGTGATAATAATTATATTGTTTTTATTGAAGTAAAGTATAGAAAAGATGGACATATGGGTGAACCGGGTGAAGCTGTAGACGCACATAAGCAAAATAAAATATTCAAAGTGGCACAGTTTTACCTTATTAAGAACAGACTGGGGATGGACACGCCATGCAGATTTGATGTAATTCTTATAAAAGGAAATAAAATTGAGCATATCAAAAATGCATTTGGCTGCATGTGATATAAATGAAGAATAATAAATTTGAAAAAATAAATGATTATATTGTCATAAGAACAGGTGATAAAAAAAGCTGTTATATAAATCAAAAATCAACACCATTTATATACTTTCCTGCATTGGAAAGAACCAATATTGTAACAGCTGCATTTTCAACTCGTCTTGGCGGCGTAAGCAGACATCATCTTTCATCACTTAATTTAAGTTTTGATAGAGGCGATAACCCTGAAAATGTATTAGAAAACTATAATCGCATTTGTAGTGCAATAGGTATTGATTATAAGAATATTGTGGCAACAAAACAAACTCACACAACTAATGTAATTAGAGTGTCTGCAGCAGATAAGGGCAAAGGAATTATAAGGGCAAGAGATTATGATAATGTGGATGGTTTAATCACAAATGAGCCGGGAGTTATATTGCATACAACTTTTGCCGATTGTGTTCCACTATATATTGTCGATCCTGTTAATAAAGCTATTGGACTTATTCATTCGGGTTGGAGAGGAACGTTAGGGCGAATTGGATTTAATGCATTACAAAAAATGAAATCTGAATTTGGGACTAATCCATATGAAGTTGTTGTGCAGATTGGTCCTTCTATATGCCGTGATTGTTATGAAGTAAGTCAAGATGTTGCAATGCAATTTATAAAGGAATTTCCTCAAAATGTTGATGATATTCTTGTAAATAAATCTAATGGTAAATATTTATTAGATTTGTGGAAAGCATGCTATACAGTATTTGCTGATGCTGGAGTAAAACCGGAAAATATACACCTGCCTGATATATGTACATGTCATAATAGCAACTGGCTTTTTTCTCATAGAGCCAGTCATGGAAAACGTGGAAATCTTTCTGCATTTTTAATGCTAAATAATTAAAGATTAATTACAAAGAGGTATGCCGTGACTAAACATTTAATTAAATCTGTTAAGCAAAACTCAATAGCAGAAGAAATGGAAATTGAAGCAGGAGACTACCTGTTGGCAATTAATAATAACGAAATTGAAGATATTTTTGATTATCAATATCTTACTTTGGACGAATATATAGAAGTTCTTATTCAAAAACCGGATGGAGAAGAATGGCTGCTTGAAATAGAAAAAGATTATGAAGACGATCTGGGGATTGAATTTGAAAATAGTCTTATGGATGAATACAAATCATGTCATAATAAGTGTATTTTTTGCTTTATTGACCAAATGCCACCCGGAATGAGGGATACTTTATATTTTAAGGATGATGATTCCAGACTTTCTTTTTTGCAGGGAAATTATATTACACTTACAAACATGAAAGAAAAAGATATAGACAGAATTATAAAGTTTAATCTGGCACCTATAAATATTTCAATTCATACAACTAATCCGCAATTACGCTGTAAAATGTTAAATAATCGTTTTGCAGGAAATGTATTAAAATATATTGATAAATTTAATGATGCAGATGTTGAAATGAATGGACAAATTGTTTTGTGTAAGGGAGTAAATGATAAGCAGGAATTAGTTCATACCATAATTGATTTGGAAAAATATATTAAAAATATGACAAGCGTGTCCATTGTTCCAAGTGGACTCACAAAATATAGAGACGGATTATATCCATTGGAGCAGTTTACCAAAAATGACTGCGTAGAACTTATTGAAACCATTGAGTATTATCAAAATATGTTCAGGCAGAAATATAATCGTAATTTTATATATGCCAGTGATGAATGGTACATTATGGCAGGCAGAGATGTACCACCGGAAGAACATTATGACGGATATCCGCAGTTAGAAAATGGTGTAGGAATGATACGTATTTTGGTGAATGAGGTGCAAAGAGCATTACAGGAAATACTTCTTGATAATGAAAAATGCAGCATTATAAAAAGTAAATCTGAAGAAATATCAATAGCAACAGGGGCGTTGGCATACCCTGTCATAAAAGAACTTTCATGCAAGATTCAAAATTATTTTCCTAATATTAAAGTTAATGTTTATAAGATAATAAATAATTTTTTTGGAGAGAATATTACAGTTTCAGGTCTTATCACAGCATCTGATTTAGTTGCTCAGCTAGAAAAACAAAATCTTGGAAAAAGGCTGTTGCTGCCTATAAATATGTTAAGGAGTGGTGAAGACGTTTTTCTTGATGATTTGACAGTTTCGGATGTTGAAAAGCATTTACAAACGCAGGTTAATATTGTAAAATCAAGTGGATATGATTTTGTAGATTCAATACTTTTAGGCTGCACAAATAAAACGGGTGGTAACCATCCATATGAATTAAAGAGCAAAAACATAAGATAGTGAGGTTATATATGAGTAAACCGGTAGTTGCTATTGTCGGTCGACCTAATGTAGGAAAATCAACTTTATTTAATGCATTAGCGGGAGAAATGATTTCAATTGTGAAAGATACTCCCGGAGTTACGCGCGACAGAATATATGCAGATATTGAATGGCTTGGTACATCTTTTACAATGATAGATACGGGTGGAATTGAGCCTGATACAAACGATATAATTTTATCCCAAATGAGAGAGCAGGCTGAAATAGCAATTCAAACAGCTGATGTTATAGTTTTCATGACGGATGTAAAGCAGGGATTGGTTGATGCTGATTCTAAAGTGGCTGACATGCTTAGAAGAAGTAAAAAGCCGGTTGTTCTTGTGGTTAATAAGGTTGATAATTTTGATAAATATATGGCAGACGTATATGAATTTTATAATCTTGGAATAGGAGAACCTATACCAATCTCTTCTGCTTCAAGATTGGGACTGGGTGATATGCTTGATGAAGTAGTTTCCCATTTTACATCATCTGAAAATTATGACGAAGATGATGACCGCCCCCGCATAGCAATTGTAGGAAAGCCTAATGTAGGCAAGTCATCAATTATTAACAAACTGCTTGGTGAAAACAGAGTCATAGTTTCCGATATAGCAGGAACTACAAGAGATGCTATTGATACAGAAATTTCTTATAACGGCAAAGAATATATTTTCATAGATACTGCCGGATTAAGAAGAAAATCAAAAATAAAAGAAGAAATTGAAAAATATAGTATTATCAGAACTGTTACGGCAGTTGAACGTGCGAATGTTGTAGTAATTGTAATTGATGCAACAGAAGGTGTCACGGAACAGGATGCCAAAATTGCAGGTATTGCACATGAACGTGGCAAAGGAGTTATAATTGCTGTAAATAAGTGGGATGCAATAGAAAAAAACGATAAAACTATTTATGATTATACAAATAAGATTAGAACAGTATTATCATATATGCCATATGCAGAAATGATATTTATTTCGGCACTTACAGGGCAACGAATGAATAAACTGTTTGATTTGATTGATACAGTTATTGAAAATCATTCTATGCGTGTTGCCACAGGAGTTTTGAATGAAATAATGGCAGAAGCAGTAGCATTGCAGCAACCACCTTCAGATAAAGGAAAGCGTCTTAAATTATATTATATAACGCAGGTTGCGGTTAAACCTCCTACATTTGTGATTTTTGTTAATGACAAACAATTAATGCATTTTTCATACACGAGATATATTGAAAATAAGGTGCGGGAATCTTTTGGTTTCAGAGGAACACCGCTTAAGTTCATTATAAGAGAGCGAAAGGACAAAGATTCATAATGAGTATTCTTGTAAGGTTGTTTTGTATTATTATGGGTTATATATTTGGTTTGTTTCAAACCGGATATATATATGGAAAGTTAAAAAAAGTAGACATAAGAAAATTTGGAAGCGGAAATTCAGGAACAACTAACACAATGCGTGTTCTAGGAAAAAAAGCAGGCATTATAACTTATTTGGGAGATACATTAAAGGTTGTTATTGCCTGTTGTATTACAAGATTATTATTTGCTGATAATTATCCTGATATATTATTTGCATTGATATTATATACAGGATTAGGAACGGTTCTTGGACACAATTTTCCATTTTATATGAACTTTAAAGGCGGAAAAGGAATTGCTGTTACTTCAGGAGTAGTAATATCATTATTCGATTGGAAGCTATTTGTTCTTGGGTTCGCAACTTTTGCAATAATTACACTTGTTTCCAAATATGTTTCGTTGGGTTCACTTTGTGGAATAACCGGATTTTTAATTGAATTAATAATTTTCGGACAGCTTGATATGCTTACAGAATTTGGAACGAAATGGAATCTTACATTAAGTTGCAGGATAGAGGCATACATAATAACGTTTCTGCTTGTATTATTGGCATTTATCAGACACAGAAGCAATATAATAAGACTTATTAATGGAACAGAGCTAAAAATCGGTCAAAAGAAAGTTGAGGAATAAAATATGGCAGATATATGCGTATTAGGTGGCGGCGGCTGGGCTATTGCCATTAGTGTTTTACTAAATAATAACGGACATAACGTTACAATATGGTCTGCAGTTGAGCGTGAAGTTCAGTCTCTAAATAACGATAGGGAAAATAAAGTAAGTCTTCCCGGAATTACTATTCCTGAGACTATTCATATAACGAGTGATTTAGAAAATGCAGTAAAGGAAAAAAACATTTTAATTCTTGCAGTTGCATCCTCATTTATAAGAACCACTTCGTCAAGATTAAAAGGCCTGATACCTGATGGTCAGATTATTGTAAATGTTGCAAAGGGTATAGAAGATAGTACTTTGTTTACTATGACGCAGGTAATTGAAAGCGAACTTCCAACTGCTGATATTGCAGTACTTTCAGGACCGAGCCATGCTGAAGAGGTCGGCAGGGGGCTTCCTACAACATGTGTTATAGGAGCTAATACAAGTAAAACAGCAGAATATATTCAAAATATTTTTTCATGTGATGTTTTTAGAACATATATAAGCCCCGACATCATAGGTATAGAATTAGGAGGTTCTTTAAAAAATGTAATTGCACTGGCAGCCGGAATGGCTGATGGATTAGGTTATGGTGACAATACAAAAGCAGCAATTATTACAAGAGGGATTAAAGAAATCACAAAACTTGGTGTTGCAATGGGGGGGAATTTTCAGACCTTTACAGGCTTATCAGGAATTGGAGATTTAATCGTAACTTGTGCCAGCATACATTCCAGAAACAGACGCGCAGGTATATTAATTGGAAGGGGATATACTCTTGAGGAAGCAATAAAAGAAGTTAATATGGTTGTAGAGGGAGTTGTCTCAGCTGGAGTAGCATTAAAACTTGCAAAAAAATACAATGTTGAAATGCCTATAATAGAGCAGGTAAATAAAATTCTTTTTGAAGGGAAAAGCGCAAAAGAAGCTGTTAAGGAACTTATGCTTAGAGAATACCGAAGCGAACATGATGAATTGCTATGGAACAAATAGTAGAGGATTTTTATGAAAGAAAAAAAGAAAGGGTTAACTAAATTAGCACAAATTATCTTCAGTCGTACCACATTTATTTTTCTGATGGTATTATTACAGCTTTTTGTGCTATTTTTGTGTTTTTACATACTAAATTCATATTCAGCTTACATATACAGTGGATTTATTGTATTTGCAGTTTTATTATCGATTTACATTCTAAACAGATGGGATAATCCTATGTTTAAACTCTCATGGATAATCCCAATACTTACTTTCCCTGTTTTTGGATCATTGTTGTACCTGTATTGTGAAACCCAGGTAGGTTCCAGAATATTAAATAAACGAATAGCTGACATTACACAGAAGACCAAAAAATATTATGGTCAAAGTGAAAAACTTTTGTGTCATCTTGAAATAGAGGATCCGCATACAGCAACTTTGGCACGGTATATGGATAATTTTGCAGGATTCCCAATATACCAGAATACAGAAGTAAAATATTTTGGAAGTGGTGAAGAAATGCTTCCATATATGATACAGGAGTTAAAAAAAGCAAAAAAATTTATATTCATTGAATTTTTTATTATTTCTCCGGGAAAGATGTGGGATGAAATCTTAGAAGTGTTAAAACAAAAGGCAAAAGAAGGCATAGATGTCAGAGTAATGTATGATGGAACTTGTTCTTTGTTTTCTCTTCCATATGGATATTATAAAGATTTAAGAAAATTAGGGATAAGCAGCAAGCCTTTTGCACCAATAAGACCTGTTTTTTCTACAGTTCAAAATAATCGTGATCACAGAAAGATAGTTGTTATCGATGGGCACACTTCATTTACAGGAGGAATTAATCTGGCAGATGAATATATCAATGAAAAGTCACGTTTTGGATACTGGAAGGATAATGCCATAATGCTAAAAGGTGAAGCCACAAAAAGCTTTACAGTTATGTTTTTGCAGTTATGGAATGTAAATGAAAAAAATCTTACCAGTTTTGATAAATATATTAATCCTGAACATGAAGTGAGTGATTCAGCTACCGGATACGTAATAGGTTATTCTGATAGTCCGTTAGATGATGAGCCTGTTGGCGAATATGTATATATGGACATATTAAATACAGCAAAAAAATATGTTTATATTATTACTCCATATCTTATTTTGGATTATGAAATGATACAGGCACTTATATTTGCTGCTAAACGTGGTATTGATGTTATAATTATTATGCCGGGCATTCCTGATAAGGCGTATGCCTATTGTCTTGGCCGCTCATATTATGAGCAGCTTATTGATAATGGTGTTAAAATTTATGAGTTTACACCAGGCTTTACACATGCAAAAATGTTTGTTTCTGATGATGAAAAAGCAGTCGTAGGTTCTATTAATCTGGATTTCAGAAGTTTATATCTTCATTTTGAATGTGGTGCATATATGTATAAATGTCCTGAAATTCTGGCTATGAAAAATGATTTTTGTAATACATTAGAACAATGTCATATGGTTACACGGGAAGAATGCGAGAACAGACCATGGTATTATAAACTATATGGTCATCTGCTAAGATTGATTGCACCATTAATGTAATTAATAACAAACTAATATCATAAACGATTAACCCCTTTCATAGATTGTATTAATCATTTCACGATCTTGAAAGGGGTTTTTATGGATAATTTTAATCTGTACAAGGATATAGAATCTCGCACAAATGGCGAAATATACTTAGGAATAGTAGGACCTGTAAGAACAGGTAAATCAACTTTTATAAAACGTTTTATGGACCTGATGGTTTTGCCAAACATGACTGATATTAATGCAATGGAACGAACCAGAGATGAACTGCCGCAATCTGCTAACGGAAAGACAATTATGACAACAGAACCTAAATTTATTCCAAAAGAAGCTGCAAAACTTAAATTTGAAGATGGAAGCAGCGCTTCTGTAAAATTAATTGATTGTGTTGGATATATGGTTAATGGGGCAGAAGGACAAAGTGAAGATGGTAAAGAACGAATGGTAAAAACACCATGGTATGATTACGATATTCCGTTTTCAAAAGCTGCAGAAATTGGAACGCATAAAGTAATCAATGACCATTCTACAATAGGGCTGGTAGTCACTACAGACGGTAGTTTTGGTGATATAGAAAGAAAAGAATTTGTAGAAGCTGAAAATCTTACAATTACAGAATTAAAAAATATAGGAAAACCATTTGTTGTAGTTGTAAATTCATCTTCTCCATATTCACAGACTGCTGTAAAAACTGCAGAAGAAATATCAACTAAGCATAATGTAACAGCAATACCATTAAACTGCCAGCAATTAAAGAAAAATGATGTTATGAACATAATGGAAGCAGTTTTAAATGAATTCCCTATTTCAAAAATCAATGTATTTGCTCCTAAATGGATGGATGTTATAAGTATTTCTCATCCAATTAAAAAGAGCATTTTAGAAGAAATAAGCAGTCTTATAAAAGATAGTGAATTGATTCGCGATATAGGTTCAAACATAGAAACATCAAATGAATACATAGAAAGCATTGAAGTTTCAGAAAAGAATCTTGCGAACGGAGAAATATCATTAAAAATTAATATACCTGAAAAATACTATTATAATATATTAAGTTCATTAAGTGGTGCTAATATTACAGATGAATATTCACTTATTTCATTAGTATCAGAAATGTCAAAATCCAAAAATGAATACTCAAAATTTTCAAGTGCAATAATGGACGCAAAAAGCAAAGGTTATGGAATAATGACTCCGGGCAAAGAAGAAATAACTCTTAAAAAGCCGGAAATATATAAAAGTGGTGGTAAATACGGTGTAAAAATAAAAGCAGAAGCTCCGTCGCTTCATTTTATAAAGGCAAGTATACTTACTGAAATTTCTCCAATAATAGGTGATGAGGACCAGGCTAATGATCTGATAAAATTCATTAATCAAAATGCTGCAAATGGAGATGACGGAATTTGGTCAACAAATATTTTCGGAAAAACAATTGAAGAAATTGTTGCTGATGGAATAAAAGCAAAAGTTTCCAATATGTCCGAAGAAACTCAGGCAAGAATGCAGGATACTTTGCAAAAAATCTCAAATGAAAAGAGTCGTGGCGTTATATGTATTATTTTATAAAATCTGCTTGAACATTAAACTAATTTCCAATATAACCTACAGATAAAGTACATTTAATATTTTAAACTGTCATAGGTTTCTATGGCAGTTTATTGTTTTATAGAGATTATAGAACTTATTTGTGTTTTAGTTGAAAAATACCAATCTATATGCTAAAATATTTTATTGGTATTTTATAGTATTGATAAACATTAAGGAGGACATTTTGATGTCACAAAACGTATACGATATTCTTCTGGAACGTGGTTTTATTGAACAGACTACCCATGAAGAAGAGATAAGAGAATTATTAGGTAAAGAAAAAGTTACCTTTTATATAGGATTTGATGCAACAGCAGACAGCCTTACAGCAGGACACTTTCTTACTGTTATGGCTATGATGCATATGCAAAAAGCAGGTCATCGTCCTATTGCACTGCTTGGCGGTGGTACAACAATGATTGGTGATCCTACCGGCAAATCAGACATGAGAACCATTATGACCAGAGAAACTATAGAGCATAATGCAAAATGTTTTAAAAAGCAGCTTTCAAAGTTTATAGATTTTGAAAATGATAATGCTATTATTGAAAATAATGCGGACTGGCTTTTGGATTTAAACTATGTTGATTTTTTAAGAGATATAGGAATTCATTTTTCAGTAAATAAGATGCTTACAGCTGATTGTTACAAACAGCGAATGGAAAGAGGCCTTACATTTTTTGAATTTAATTATATGTTAATGCAGTCATATGATTTCTGGGTGCTTAATAAAAAGCATGGTTGTGTTTTAGAACTTGGAGGCAACGATCAATGGTCTAATATTATTGGTGGTGTAGAACTTATAAGAAGGAAAGAAAATAAACCTGCTTATGGTCTTACATTTAAATTATTAACAACTTCTGAAGGCACTAAAATGGGAAAAACAGCAAAAGGTGCTGTATGGCTTGATCCTGAAAAAACATCTCCTTACGAATTTTATCAATATTGGAGAAATGTTGAGGATGTAAAGGTTGAAGAATTGCTTGGACTTCTTACTTTCCTTCCAATGGATGAAGTAAGACGCCTTGGTTCCCTTGAAGGTGCACAGATTAATCAGGCAAAAGAAGTGCTTGCATATGAAATAACCAAGATTGTTCATGGAGAAGAAGAGGCGGTTAAGGCACAGGATGCAGCAAGGGCACTTTTTGCAAATAACGGAAAGAGTAATGATATTCCTACAACATTCGTTAAAAAAGAAGATTTAGATAAGGGAATTGACTTAATTACTCTTCTTGTGAACACAAAACTTGTAGCTTCCAGAGGAGAGGGCAGGCGTCTTATTATACAGGGAGGTGCCACCGTAAATGATGAAAAAATTACTGAAATAGACAAAGTATTTACATTAAAAGATCTGGATTCTGATGGTACATTGCTTATAAAAAAGGGCAAAAAGGGATATCATCAAATAAAAGTCAGCTAATTAAGGAGAAATTATGACTCTAACTCAGGCAATTATATGGTATATAGTAAAATTTATATTTATAGCAGCAGTGGCCGTATGTGGAATTTTTCTGGGGGTTTCTTTAAGGAAGCGCTCAGACAGAAAAAAATCTGCAGAGGCTGATACTGATTATAAAACGAAAGAATAACCGGAGGCAATATTTCATGAAAAAATATGGTTTAAATGAACTAAGACGAATGTATCTTGACTTTTTTGAAAGTAAAGGGCATTTAAAGCTGAAAAGCTTTTCGCTGGTTCCTCATAATGATAATAGTTTATTAATTATAAATTCAGGAATGGCTCCTTTAAAGCCTTATTTTACCGGTCAGGAAATACCACCAAGAAATCGTGTCACTACATGTCAAAAATGTATTCGTACTCCAGACATTGAAAATATAGGAAAAACTGCGCGTCATGGTACTTTTTTTGAAATGCTTGGTAATTTCTCTTTTGGTGATTATTTTAAAACAGAAGCCATTCAATGGTCGTGGGAATTTCTTACAGAGGTAGTCGGTCTTGACCCTGACAGATTATATCCGTCAGTATATGTTGATGATGATGAAGCATTTGATATATGGAATAAACAGATGGGAATACCTTCTGAGCGGATTTTTAAGTTTGGAAAAGAAGATAATTTTTGGGAACATGGTGCCGGACCATGTGGGCCATGTTCTGAAATATATTATGACCGTGGTGAAAAATATGGATGTGGAAAACCCGGTTGTACTGTAGGATGTGAATGTGACAGATATATTGAAGTATGGAATAATGTATTTACACAGTTTGAAAATGACGGACATGGTAATTATACTGAACTCTCACAGAAAAATATTGATACAGGTATGGGACTTGAACGTCTTGCAACAATAGTACAAGATGTTGATTCTATTTTTGATGTTGATACAATTGTTGCACTTAGAAATGAAGTATGTAAGCTCGCAAATGTAACATATAACAAAGAATATGCAACTGATGTATCAATACGTATAGTCACAGACCATATACGTTCTGCTACATTTATGATTTCAGACGGAATAATGCCTTCAAACGAAGGACGTGGATACGTATTAAGAAGGCTTATAAGACGTGCCGCACGGCATGGACGCCTGCTTGGAATACATGGAAAATTCCTCGCTAAGCTAAGCGAAACAGTAATAGGCGAATCAAAAGATGGTTATCCTGAACTTGATGAAAAGAAGGATATGATTTTTAAAGTCCTTACTGAAGAAGAAAATAAATTTAATAAAACAATTGATCAAGGTCTTACAATTCTTGCTGACATGGAAGATAAGATGATTGCTGATAATACAAAGGTTCTTTCAGGTGAAAATGCATTTAAATTATATGACACATATGGTTTTCCAATTGATTTGACTCGCGAAATTTTAGACGAAAAGGGTCTGACAGTTGATGAAGAAGGGTTTGCGTCCTGCATGGAAGAACAGCGTACAAAAGCACGCAATGCCCGTAAAGTAACAAATTACATGGGAGCTGATGTTACAGTATACGAGGCAATAGATCCTATGATTACATCTGTTTTTGTAGGTTATGATAATTTAGAATGCACATCAAAGATTTCTGTACTCACAACTGATACCGAAATAACGCAGGCATTGGCTGAAGGCGATGAAGGAACTATTATTGTAAATGAGACACCATTTTATGCAACAATGGGTGGACAAGATGCTGATAAAGGTATTATAAAAACAGAAAATGCCATATTTGAAGTAAAGGATACTATCAAACTTCTTGGTGGCAAAATAGGTCATGTAGGTATAGTAAAGAAAGGTATGTTTGCTGTTGGTGATACAGTTACTTTATCTGTAGACAAGCAGGGAAGAGACGCTACTGCAAGAAACCATAGTGCAACACATCTTTTGCAAAAAGCTTTGAGAATTGTATTGGGAAATCATGTTGAACAGGCAGGGTCACTTGTGACAAGTGACAGACTTCGTTTTGACTTTACACATTTCCAGGCAATGACTAAAGAAGAAATTGCCAAAGTAGAACAAATTGTTAATGATGAAATTGCAGCAGGACTTGAAGTAAATACAAAAATTATGTCTCTTGAAGATGCAAAAAAAACCGGAGCAATGGCTCTGTTTGGAGAAAAATACGGAGACGAAGTGCGAGTTGTGTGCATGGGAGATTTTTCTACTGAATTATGTGGTGGAACACATGTGTCAAATACTAGTTCAATATTAATGTTTAAAATAATATCAGAGTCAGGAATTGCAGCAGGCGTAAGAAGAATAGAAGCATTAACAGCATCAGAACTTTCAAAATATTATGCCAATATTGAAAATGAACTTCTTGTTGCTGCTAAGGCAGCTAAAACTGAGCCTGCATTACTTGCAAACAAGATTGAGGCATTACATGATGAAATTAAACATCTGAATTCTGAAAATGAAAAGCTTAAAAGTAAAATTGCCAGCAATTCATTAGGTGATATCATGCAGAACATTGAAGAAATTGAAGGTGTAAAATTCCTTGCATCAAAACTTACAGATGTTGACATGAATGGTCTTAGAAATTTAGGTGACCAATTAAAAGATAAAATTCAAAATGGTGTTCTTTTGCTCATATCATCACAGGGCTCAGATAAGGTAAATATGATTGCTATGGCAAGCGGAGATGCTTTATCACATGGTGCCCACGCAGGAAATCTGATAAAAGAAATTGCTTCACTAGTAGGTGGAGGAGGTGGAGGAAGACCAAATATGGCTCAGGCCGGAGGGAAAAATCCATCAGGAATAGATGATGCAATATCTGCTGCAAAGGCTGCACTTGCGCTTCAGCTTAAAAAATAGTTGACGGTTTGAAATAATATGCTATAATAATATCTGTGCAAAAAAATACCCAAACAGTTTTAATGCTCAATTCATAACTGGAGGGAGGTCAGGGTGATACAATGTCAAATGTAATCGTAAAAGAAAACGAATCATTAGATAGTGCTTTACGCAGATTTAAAAGAAATTGTGCAAAAGCAGGCATTCAGCAGGAAATTCGTAAGAGAGAACATTACGAAAAACCAAGCGTACGTCGTAAAAAGAAGTCTGAAGCCGCTAGAAAGCGTAAATATAACTAATTAAAAATAATTTATTAAAAAGTCCCGGTAACTTACCGGGACTTTTTAATTGTAGTAAAGTTCTTTGAATTTCGCATACTCACACTTCATATAATTATTAATAATCCGTTATGGTGATATTATGAGCGTTTTTGAAAATATTATAGAGGCATGTGACCTGCCAAAAGATACTATGCTGGGAGCAATGCTTATTACATTTATAGGGCAGAATGAATTACTTGTTGAAAATTATAAAAGTATTACAGAATTTACAGATACTGAGTTAAAAATTACAGGTACAAAGAGTCGTGTACATATATCAGGAAGAGAACTAATGATATGCAATTATGACGGTGTAGAAATGAAAATCAAGGGGATTATTGATGAACTTAAATTTTATTAAGGGATATTGCAGCATAAGTACAGAACAAAAATACATAAAAAGATTAATTAACTTATGTGGCGAAAAGCATATACGTATATGGGACATGGTTGCTGATGATAAATATTTTTCTTTTTTTATTTCTATAGATGACTTTAAAAACATATCAGAAGTTTTAAGAAAAAATGGAATAAAATTTAAAGTAGAATACAAACGTGGATTACCTGTAATATATTCTATGTATAAACATAAGTGGATTTTTGCTGCCGGAATAATATTTTTTTCCATGATTATCTTTATTTTGTCTTTATTCATATGGGACATAAGTTTTACCGGAAATTATACTTATACAGACAAAGAACTTACAAAAGCTGTTTCAACAATAGGGATTGTACATGGAATCAAGAAATCAGAAGTAAACTGTGATGATATTGAGACATTTCTGCGTAATGAATATTTCGATATTACCTGGGTGAGTGCAGAAATTAAAGGAACCAGAATAATTATACATATAAACGAAAATACCGATGATTATATTGAAAGCAACGGACTTGCAGAGCCTTGTGACATATCTGCAGTTAAAGATGGTATTATAACATCAATAATAACAAGAAGTGGTATACCACTTGTAAAAGAAGGAGATATAATAAAAAAAGGTGACATTCTTATCAGCGGTACAATTAATGTTACAAATGAATATGACGAACCATTGTTTACTAAATATGTAACCAGTGATGCTGATATATATATGCAATGTTCCTATCAATATTCTGATATATTTTCTCTAAAGCACAAAGAAAAAGTATATTCAGATACCAATACAGGTTTTTTTGTTTCGGTAGGGGAAAACAGATTAACTGCCTGTCCTTCCAGAATATTCACATCATTATTCAGTCAAAACAGTGACAAGTTTTTTGAAAATATAGAATATGAAAACCAGTTAAAATTATTTTATAATTATTATCTACCTATATATTGGGGGAAAATCAGTATAAAAAATTATACTCAAAAAGATGTTTTATATACGAAAGAAGAGGCAAAAATAATAGCAGAAGGTAATTTATTGCTATATTTGGAAAAACTTGAGGAAAAAGGTGTACAAATTATTGAAAATAATGTTAAAATAACTATCAGTAATGATACATGTCTTAGTATTGGAGAAATTATTGTGATTGAAAAAACCGGGGCATGTACTGATATTAATTTTAATCAGGAAGGACCTACTGACACTGATGAGCATAATTGAAAATATGTTTGATATTCCTGCCGAGCATACCAAAAATGTATTTGGTAACTTTGATGCGAATATCAAAAAGATAGAAAGAACTTTACATGTAACAATTATATCAAGAGATTCACAACTTAAAATAATTGGAGGTGAGGTTGCCGCACAGCGTGCTAAAAAAGTATTTGAACAACTAATAGAGTTATCCAAAAGAGGCAATGCAATTACCGAGCAGAATGTTGATTATGCATTGTCTTTATCTTTTGACGATAAGGAAGATTCCCTTATTGTTCTTGATGATGACATAATATGCAGGACTATAAGCGGCAAGCCAATCAAACCCAAAACGCTGGGGCAAAAAAAGTATATAGATAATATACGAGATAAAATGATTGTTTTTGGAATTGGACCTGCAGGTACAGGAAAGACATATCTGGCAATGGCGATGGCTATAAATGCTTTTAAGAACAATGAAGTTAATCGCATAATACTGACACGTCCGGCAATTGAAGCAGGTGAAAATCTGGGATTCCTGCCCGGAGATCTTCAAAGCAAAGTAGATCCATATCTGCGTCCACTATATGATGCGCTTTATCAAATTATGGGTGCGGACAGTTTCATTCATAATTCAGAAAAAGGTCTTATAGAAGTAGCACCTTTGGCATATATGCGTGGCAGAACTTTAGATAATGCATTTATTATACTTGATGAGGCACAGAATACAACACCTGCGCAAATGAAAATGTTTCTGACACGTATAGGATTTGGTTCCAAGGTTATCGTTACGGGAGACCTCACGCAAAAAGACCTGCCGTCAAATGCGGTATCTGGTCTTGATGTTGCAATTAAAGTATTAAATAATGTTGATGATATAGCATTTATTACGCTTACCAATCAGGATGTAGTCAGACATCCTCTCGTTCAAAAGATTGTTAAAGCATACGAAGAATATGAAAACAAAGTCAATTCCAGAAAAAAATCAGAGCACAATGTGAGAAAATAGTATGATTAATTTTGATAAAGAAACCAATATAGAATTTGAATTTAATATTGAAGAATTAATGACAAAAGTTATTAATTACTGTCTGAACTTCCTTGACTGCCCTTATGAAACAGAAATAAACATATTATTAACTGATAATGTGGGCATTCATGAAATCAATCGTGAGTCAAGAGGAATAGATAAGCCTACTGATGTTTTATCCTTTCCATTTATAGACTATGAAAAACCATGTGTTTTTAATTTGTCAGATATTTATTCTACCGAATATTTTAATCCTGATACGGGTGAATTAATATTAGGCGATATGGTAATTTCATTAGAAAAGGTAATAGAACAGGCAGAAGAATATGGTCATTCACAATTAAGGGAACTTGCTTTTTTAACAGTCCACAGCGTGCTTCATCTATTTGGTTATGATCATATTGAACCATCTGATGCTTTAATAATGGAGGACAAGCAGAAAAGAATAATGTCTGATTTAAACATAAACAGATAATTAAGGAGCATATATGAATAATTTATTTAATAAAATAAAAAAATTGATTATCAATAATAAAAAAGCTGCAATATCAATTATGGCAGGTGTAATTGTTTTGTCAGGAGTAGTGGCAGTTCTTGCTAACGGAGTTCTCTTTAATGGAGAAGAAACCATTACAACAGAAACTGAAATGCTTACAACAACTGCAGAAACAACTACAGAAGAAACAACCACTGCGGATTTACATGAAGGACAGGCACAAAGTTACCTTACAGGAGAATGGGTTAATAAGAAAATCGCAAACAGGCGGCCTTATGCAATTATGATTAACAATATAAATGCAGCATTGCCACAATCAGGTATTGAAAAAGCAGGAGTTATATATGAATGTCCTGTTGAAGGCGGACTTACAAGGCTCATGGCTTATTTTGAAGATTGCAGCGATATAAGCCGTATTGGTTCTATACGAAGCTGTAGATTATATTATTGTTATTTTGCTCTTGAGTTTGATGCTATATATGTTCATTACGGACAATCAAAATATGCAGAAAGTTTTCTTAACAGTACCAAGATTGATAATATTAGCGGGTTATCTAGTATTGGCAATTCGTCATTCTATCGCTCCAGCGATTTTTCTTCTCCACATAATGTTTTTACAGATAAAGAAAAACTTGATTATGGGGCAAGTGCTAACGGATATAGTACAAAATATTCAGACGAATATAATGGTCATTACATTTTTGCTGATGATGGAGAAACAGTACAATTATCCGATGGAAAGAAAGCAAATACAGTCAATATAGGTTATCCTGTCAATAAACCTTATTTTGTTTATAACAAAAAGACTAATTTGTATTCGCGTTACCAGTATGGGGCAGAACATATTGATGGACTTACAGGTAACCAGCTTACATGCACCAACATCATAATACAATTTAATGATACAACATTATATGATGATGGAAAAAGTCTTAATATGACAGTGACTGGTTCAGGCTCAGGGTATTATGCAACGGGAGGCAGAATAATTCCTATAACATGGAAAAAGGATTCCATTTCTTCCGTAACCCATTATTATAACGAAAACGGTGATGAAATAACTTTAAATATTGGAAAAACATGGGTCGAAGTAGTTCAGTCTTCGCAATCTTCCAATGTTACATTTGCAAAATAGGAAAATACTATGATAAATAAAAAACCTGATATGATTAACCAAAAACTAATAGATGAAGCAAAGGCAGCTCTTGAATATGCATATGCTCCATATTCTGAATTCAGGGTAGGTGCGGCAGTCCTTACCAATGACAACTCCATATTTACAGGATGCAATATTGAAAACGCATCATATGGGGCGACTATATGCGCTGAACGCGTTGCTATTTTCAAGGCTGTTTCAGAAGGATATACTTCATTAACGCGAATTGCGCTCGTAAGTTCACATAAAGAAGAAACATTTCCATGTGGGATATGTCTTCAGGTTATATCAGAATTTATGCCTGATGGAATTATTGTTACTATAAATTCTGACGGCACTATAAACGAAAGAAAGGTATGCGAACTATTACCATATAGTTTCACAATTTAATATGACTAATAAAAAACGAAATAATAATTTTTTGATTCAGGGAACAATTCTTGCCTCAGCAGGAATACTAGTAAGAATTATAGGTCTTATTTACAGAGTTCCGTTAAACCGAATACTAGGAGATGAAGGCGCCGGATATTATTCCGTTGCATATGATGTATATAGCATATTATTGTTACTCTCATCAATGAGTCTTCCTATAGCAGTTTCAAAGCTTGTTTCTGCCAAAATTGCTAAAGGTGAATTGAAAAATGCATATAAAGTTTTCAAGGGGGCGCTTATATTTGGCGCAATTACAGGATGTATTGCCGGTGCTTTTGCATGGTTTGGAGCAGATTTTTTTGCTACATTGATGAAATATCCATCTGCAGCAAATGCCTTGAGAGTTTTAGCCCCTACATTGGTTATAATGGGAATTGTTGGGGTTTTACGCGGTTTTTATCAGGGGCTGGGAGATATGGTTCCTACTGCTGTTTCACAGATATTTGAGCAGATTGTCAATGCAATTGTAAGTATTGCTGCAGCAAGTGTTCTTTTTACCTATGGCAAAAGTCTGTATGCTCTCTCTGATTCGGAATCTACAACAAATGCGTGTCTTTGGGGAGCGACAGGAGGTACTCTAGGCACATTATCTGGAGCAGCTACAGCTCTTATATTTATTTTGATTATCTTTTTTGTAAGAAAGAAAGATTTAAAATCTAAACTCGCTTCAGACACAACAGTACAGACTGATAGTAATAAAACAATTACTAAAATGCTTTTTATTACTATTGCACCGGTACTAATCAGTACAACAATATATCAGATAAGTAATCTAATTGACAGTGCTATTTTTGGAAATGTTATGAGCCTCTCCGGCATTGCCGAAAAAACATATTCTGCATTTTGGGGAGTTTATAGCAGCAAATACAGAGTTTTAACAACTGTTCCTATTGCAATTGCATCAGCATTATCTTCCTCAATTGTACCTACAATCTCGATGTCTCATGCAAGGAATGACATCATTGATGTAAAACGTAAAATAGGACTGGTGATAAGATTCGCAATGATAATAGCAATTCCTTGTGGAATCGGTCTTTCTGTTCTTGGTGGGCCTATTGTAATTATGCTTTTTGGAAATACTGCTTATGATTCACTAGCTTCAAATATGATGATTCTTAGCATATTTACCGTTACAACATTTTCATTATCAACTATAACGAATGCCGTATTACAGGGAATAGGGAAATTGCAGATTCCAATGAAGAATTCATCAATTTCACTTGTTATTCATCTGATCCTTCTTCCTCTGGCTTTAATGTTGACCAATATAGGCATTTATGGTGTTGCGATTTTTGATGCATTCTTTGCTTTAATTGTATGTATACTAAATGCCAGGTCAATAAAAAAATATATTGGTTATAATCAGGAAATCAAGAGAACTTTTATATATCCGGCATTGGCGGGAATAGGAATGGGAATTATTGTCTTGGCAATATATAATCTTCTTATCAGAATTATACCGGTATATACAAATACCATTGCCACAATACTTTCTATTTTAGTCGGTGCTTTTGTATATTTAATATTACTTTTGCTTCTAAAAGCAATAACTGTTGAAGAACTCTCTACTATTCCTAAAGGACGACTAATTATAAAACTCGCACAAAAATTGCACTTAATTTAGTATAAAATATAAATAATTGCAGATACTATAAGCATGAATATGTCTACATAAGACAATCAGGAGGAAACATCATGAAAAAACATGCATATCTTATCTGCTTTATTTGTCTAGTTGTTCTGTTTATTTGTATATATATTGGCGGTTATTTTTATTCTTTGAATTTTACAAATTCCAATAATATAACAAAATCAGATGAAATATATAATTCTAATCCCACATTGGAACAGAATGCATCTACGACAGCAGTTGACAATGGTTACTGGATTGCAACGGATGGAGATAATATAATTATTTATTGTGCAGACAGAGAAACTGTTTATTTTGATACTCAGATACCATTGTCATCGTTAACACAGAGTGAACTTGCAGTAATAGAAAGTGGTTTATATGTTGAAGATATTTCTGTAATATTGCAATATCTTGAATCATATACCAGTTAATTAATGCACATATAAGGAGCAACAAATGAAAAACATTGCAGTAATTGGTGGTGGGGCAGCAGGCCTTACTGCTGCAATCAGTGCCGCAAAATGTGGAGCAGCAGTAACTATATTTGAACACGGAAGCAGGGTAGGAAAGAAGATACTTTCTACAGGAAATGGAAAATGCAATCTTACGAACATGGTAATAACAGATTCATGTTATCGAGCATCATTACCTGAATTTCCTTTAAAGGTAATTATGAATTTTGACCAACAGGATACAATGAATTTTTTTAAGGAACTTGGTCTTTCTCTGAAAGAAAAAAACGGTTACATATATCCTAGTTCATTACAGGCATCTTCTGTATTAGATATGCTTATGTATTCTTGTGAAGAATTAAAAGTCATGATTATTTTTGAAACACATATAACTATTTCAAAAAAATCTGATGTTTTTATTGTAAAATCTGATAATGATACTTTTTATTTTGATTCTGTTATTATTGCTACAGGAGGAAAGTCAGCACCGGGTACAGGTTCTGATGGAAGCGGATACAAAATTGCAAAATCTTTTAACCACAATATAATTAAGCCCCTGCCTGCACTTACAGCCCTTAAATCAGATGATAAATTATTCAAATCAATGTCGGGTGTAAGAATAAGTTCAACAATAACATTGTATGTTAACAAAAAGAGCATTTATAAAGACAAGGGGGAAATACAGTTAACTGATTACGGCATTTCGGGAATTCCTGTATTTAACGCCAGCCATTTTGCTGCCAGAGCACTGGATGAAGGAAATAACGTATTTGTTTTGCTGGACTTGTTTCCTGAAAAAGAATTTGATGCCCTCATGGAACTTATAATACACAAAGCTTTATTGCATCCTGATATGAATGCCCATAATCTGTTAAATGGAATTATAAACAAAAAAGTTGCCGATGTTATACTAAAAAAATCTAACATAAAATTTACGACTACTGCAAAAGATTTTAATACTTATATGTTTGAAACCGTTGTACGAAATATAAAAGAATTCAATGTAAACATTATTGGGACAAATGATTTTAATAATTCACAGGTAACATGTGGAGGTATTGATGTTAGTGAAATCAATCCTAATACATTGGAATCATTAATTACACCAAATCTTTATTTTGCAGGTGAAATACTTGATGTTGATGGCATATGTGGAGGATATAATCTTCAATTTGCATGGTCATCGGGATATATTGCAGGAGAAAACGCAGCGAAATGATACATTATAGAGTCAGTCAGTTAAAATTACCAATACAGCATAATATAGACGATATTAAACAACTTGCTTTGTCAAAATTACACTTGTCAGTGGATGATGTGTCTGATTTTTATATAAATAAAAAATCAATTGATGCAAGAGATAAATCAGATATTAAAATTACATATTCTGTTGATGTAATAGCTAATATAAATTGCAGCCGTATAAAACATATGAGAAACATACAGATTTTAAATAATAACAAAAGTTATGAATTTATATCTGAAGGTAAATTGCCATTAAAACACAATCCAATTATTGTGGGGAGTGGTCCTGCAGGTTTGTTTTGCTCATATCTTCTGGCCAAAAGCGGATATAAACCAATTATTATTGAACGTGGTGAGGCAATGGATGAACGTATAGCTTCAGTTAATAATTTTTGGGAAAATAATATATTGAATACTGAATCAAATGTACAATTTGGAGAAGGTGGAGCAGGAACTTTTTCTGATGGAAAATTAAATACAGGGGTAAATGATAAATATGGCAGAAATAAATTTGTGTTAGATACATTTGTAAAGTTTGGAGCACCTGAAAACATATTATATGATTCAAAACCTCATATTGGTACAGATATTCTATCATCTGTAATAAAAAATATGCGTAATGAAATAATAAATCTTGGAGGAACTTTTTTATTTAATACCAAATTTACTGATTTTATAAAGGAGAATCAGACATTAACATCCATCAAAGCAAATAATAAAATTATTAAAACCGACATTTTAGTACTTGCTTTAGGTCACAGTTCCAGGGATACATTTTGTATGTTAAAAGACTCAGGAGTCTATATGGAACCAAAACCTTTTGCAATGGGTGTCAGAGTTGCTCATTCTCAGGATAATATTTCAAAAGCATGTTATGGAAACTGTTACAGACAGCTTCCGGCGGCAGATTATAAACTAACAACTAAAACACGTTCCCAAAGGGCAGTGTTTTCATTCTGCATGTGTCCCGGGGGATATGTTGTAAATGCTTCAAGTGAAAATGGAAGGCTGGCCATAAATGGAATGAGCTACAGTGGCCGTGACAGTCAAACTGCCAATAGTGCCATAGTAACAACTATAAGCATTGATGATTATTATAATGGAGACGTATTATCCGGAATGTATTTTCAGCAGCAGTTGGAAGAGGCTGCATATAAAGCAGGAAAGGGATCAATTCCTACACAATTATATAAAGATTTTATATCCGGAAATATTTCTTCTTGTTTTGGAAATGTAATATCCAAAACAAAAGGCAACACTGAATTCTGCGATATAAACAAAATACTACCTTCTTTCATGTCTGAAGCCATCAAGGAAGGAATTAAAAATTTTTCCCAGTCTATTAATGGCTTTGATAATGAAGATACTATTATTTATGCTATTGAATCACGTACATCTTCACCTATAAGAATTCTGCGTGATGAAAACTATGAAGCAAATATTAAGGGCATTTATCCCTGTGGAGAAGGAGCCGGTTATGCAGGCGGTATAACATCTGCAGCAATAGATGGAATTAAAACTGCAGAGGCAATTGCAAAAAAATATAAACCATTTTCTAACTGATTATAATATATGATTTTTTGACTTTTAATCCAATATAGTGTAAAATAAAAGACAAGTTTTTGGGAAAGGTATTTAGTTATATGAATATAAGATTTTTAATGAAATCTGAACAATATAACGGGATTAAACTTCGTGGTGATTATGTATTGGAGAAAGAATACGAAGAAAGCAAGTATCCCGGAATTAATATTGTCCGCTACTTTGTATATAAACTTGAGGATAATTTAAGAATTGAAATCCTTCCACGGTTAGAAAAAGTAGATGCTATTGAAATTACAGACTGTATGTATGATTCTCCATATATATATTTTTCTGAATATGATGACCAGTATGACGGTACATATATGTTTAATATAATCCGTTATAACTATATTGATGGTTCTTGGGGCAAGATATATTCTTATGTGGATAAAATCTCATCATATCCTGATCAGAAGAAAGTAAAAGTTTTTATTCTTAATGAAACAAACCTGATTATTGAACAGGCTTTACCGGTTAGCAATAAGCAGAATAATTATATTGGTTATTTTAATTATACCTTATATTTGGTTAACACTACAGATGGTAAATATATGCAGATTGCTGA
This sequence comes from Eubacterium sp., assembly GCA_051879635.1. GTDB lineage: Bacteria > Bacillota > Clostridia > Lachnospirales > Lachnospiraceae > JBJEMK01. The sequence goes on along the minus strand of JBJEMK010000081.1, from coordinate 16,384 downwards.
TGAAAACCTTTGCAACAACGGAATAGACTGTATGATTCCTTATGCTGAAAATATGTGTATATTAAAGACCGGCTTTTCACTTTTGGCGGACGAAAGATATACATTATATGAAAGAGAGGAAGTATCTGTTGAAAGTATAAATCTTATTAATATACAACAATTTATTTCTGATCTTTTATTACAACAACCTGCTGTGATTATGAATACTATCGAACAGGCATGTTATGATTATACCATTCCATATGTAAAGGCAGAAGATAATTATATTATATATTCTAAACTTAATTGTGAATCATACGAAGAAACAATTACATTTTATAATTATGAAACAAAGCGGACAACAACATGCTTAAATAGTAATGTAAAGTCTGTTGAAGACTTGTTAGAAACATATATAATTAATGGCTTTCCATTTATTAAGCTTTACAGAAATGATAACATTCAGTTTTATAATATTGAAGCCAATGAGATTGAATTAGAATTTCCACAGGACACAGATATAAAATGTGTTACCAATAATATGATTATTCTTACGGAAAGTAAGCATGCATTTTTAGGAATAAACAAAAATTATATATGTTTATATAAAATACCGGGAATGACAATGCTTCATCAGGAAAAAGGTGAATTTTTAGGATGTGTTGAAACTGATGATAACACAGCATTTATTTTTATTAAATAGGAGACAGTAATGGACGATTCTAAAATTGCACGAATTAATGAACTATATAAAAAATCAAAAGAAACCGGTCTTACCGATGCTGAAAAAAAAGAGCAGCATATATTGAGAAAAGAATTTATTGAAGCCTTTAGAACAAGTCTTCGCGGACAATTAGACAATATAAGTATACAAAATCCTGATGGAACAATTACACATTTAAAGGAAAAGGCCAAAAAGAAAAAATGAAAAAAACAAATATCCGGAATAAGCTTAAGCTCTTTAGACAGTCAATGTCAAAAGAGCTTGTTGCATTAAATAGCAAAGATGTTGCCAAAATACTTTTTGATTTTGATATATACAAAAATTCTAAATATATATATTTATATTCGGCAATTCAAAATGAAATATTAACCGATGATATTGCAAAAAAAGCTATTGCAGATGGAAAGATCATTGCCTATCCAAAAGTTTCCGGTAATAAAATGGATTTTTACCGTATTTATGATTTATCAGAGCTTATAGATGGATATATGGGTATTAAAGAGCCGCCTGCTGATAATCCGGTTATATCTGCCCCCGGAATAATGCTTATACCGGGAATTGCGTTTGATTTAAAGTTAAATCGTGTTGGCTTTGGTGCAGGATTTTATGACCGTTATCTTAATGAACACACAAACACTTTGATTGCATTGGCACATGATTTTCAAATTGTTGAATCAATCGCTACAGAATCTCATGATATAAAAATGCACTATATAATCACAGAAAAAAGAATACTTGGTATTTGAGAGGATTGAAATATGACATTTACACAAGCTCCCACTGCGGAACCCGAAAGACAATATTATTTTATTAATAAATGTAGGGAATATGTACTCGCAAAGGAAAAGGAAAAAGGCAGAAAATTAACTGCTTGCATAAATACGTTCGGGTGCCAGATGAATGCACGTGATTCAGAAAAATTAGCAGGAATTTTAAAACAAATAGGTTATATTATGACAGATGATAATAATGCTGATTTTGTATTATATAATACGTGTACAGTCAGAGAAAATGCTAATTTGAAAGTATATGGGCGATTAGGATATCTTCATACATTAAAAAATAAAAATCCTGAAATGATGATTGCATTATGCGGATGTATGATGCAGGAACCTACAGTAGTAGAAAAAATCAAAAAGAGTTATAGCTTTGTTGATATAATATTTGGAACTCATAATATATTTAAGCTGGCTGAATTAATATATGAGCATATTCAGGACAACCATATGACCATTGAAGTCATTGAAAATACAGATATGATTGTCGAGGAGCTTCCAATAGAAAGAAAATATTCATTTAAGTCGGGCGTTAATATTATGTTTGGATGCAATAATTTTTGCAGTTATTGTATTGTTCCTTATGTAAGAGGACGTGAAAGAAGCAGAAAGCCAGAAGACATTATAAATGAAATCAAAAAACTTGTTGACAGTGGTGTTATTGAAATAATGCTTCTTGGACAGAATGTAAATTCCTATGGAAAAAATCTTGAACAACCAATTTCCTTTGCCGAATTATTAAGGCGAATTGAAAAGATTGAAGGGCTTAAAAGAATACGTTTTATGACTTCACACCCTAAGGATTTATCTGACGAATTAATAGATGTTATGAAGAACTCTGCCAAAATATGTAATCAGCTTCATTTGCCTATGCAATCGGGAAGCACCAGCATATTAAATAAAATGAACAGACATTATACAAAAGAGCAGTATTTAGCGCTTGTCGCCAAAATTCGTGAGGCAATACCGGATATTTCTCTTTCAACAGATATAATTGTTGGATTTCCCGGAGAAACAGACGAGGATTTTGAGGAAACACTAGATGTAGTAAATAAGGTTGGATTTGACAGTGCTTTTACATTTATATATTCAAAAAGGACAGGTACCCCGGCTGCAAAAATGGATAATCAGGTTTCAAAGGACGTTATTAAAAAACGTTTTGATTTACTTTTAAAGGCTGTAAACGCTTCTTCCGGGAAAAACATTAATAAACTTGTCGGTAAGACTATGGACGTTTTAGTTGAAGAAATAAATGAACACAACCCCTCACTTTTAACAGGGCGTCTTACCAATAATACCATTGTACACTTTGAAGGTCCTCATACTTTAATAGGCAGTATTGTTAGTGTAAAACTTAATGAGGCAAAAGGATTTTATTATATGGGAGAATTAGAAACGGAGTAAAAAAATGGCCTTAACACCAATGATGCAACAATATCTAAAAACTAAAGAAGAATATAAAGATTGTATTGTATTCTACCGGCTGGGTGATTTTTATGAAATGTTCTTTGATGATGCACTTACAGCATCTAAAGTGCTGGAGATTACACTTACCGGAAAAAGCTGCGGTTTGGAAGAACGTGCTCCAATGTGTGGTGTTCCCTACCATGCAGTCGATTTGTATCTTAACAAATTAGTAACCAAAGGTTATAAAGTCGCGATAGTAGAACAGGTAGAAGATCCTGCTCTTGCAAAAGGACTTGTAAAAAGAGAAGTTGTACGAATTGTAACACCGGGCACCAATCTTAACACTACTGCATTAGACGCAACAAAAAATAATTATCTTATGTGTATCGTATGCATGAGCAATGGTTTTGGAATTTCAATTGCAGATATTACAACAGGAGATTACTATGTTACAGAAGTAGAAACTTTACGTTTTATGATTGATGAAATAAACAAGTTTATGCCTAGTGAAATTATCTGTAATGATGCTTTTTATATGTGCGGAGCTGATATAGATGATTTAAAAAATCGTCTTGGGATTTCTATTTTTTCTCTGGATAGCTGGTATTTTGATGATGATATGTGCAAAAGAACATTAAAAGAACATTTTAATGTTACAGATCTTACCGGTTTAGGGCTTGCAGATTATAATTGTGGAACAATTGCTGCAGGTGCACTAATGAAATATTTATATGAGACTCAAAAAAACAGTCTGTCTCATCTTACAAAGCTAATTCCATACTCTACAAGTAAATTTATGATTTTAGATACTTCAACAAGAAGAAATCTTGAATTATGTGAGACATTGAGAGAAAAGCAGAAGAGAGGCTCTCTCTTATGGGTACTTGATAAGACCAAAACTGCAATGGGTGCCCGTATGCTAAGGAGTTATATTGAGCAGCCCCTAGTAGTTAAGGAGGATATTATAAATCGTCAGAATGCAGTTGCAGAACTAAACAGTCAACTGATTAACCGTGACGAAATACGGGAATATTTAAATCCAATTTATGATCTCGAACGTTTAATAAGTAAGATTGCCTATAGAAGTGCAAATCCAAGAGATTTAATTTCTTTCAAAAATTCACTTAAAATGCTTCCTCATATCAAGTGTATTCTTAATGAATTTAAATCAACTCTTATATGTGAAATATATGATGAACTGGATACTCTTGAAGATATAACTTTGCAGATTGAGAATGCTATTATCGAAGAACCGCCAATTAATATTAAAGAAGGCGGAATTATAAAAGAGGGATTTAATGAGGAAATCGATCATTTAAGAAAAGCAAAAACTGAAGGCAAATCCTGGCTGGCTGATCTGGAAAGCAAAGAAAGGGATGCTACAGGAATAAAAAATCTCAAAATTAAGTTTAATAAAGTTTTTGGGTATTATATTGAAGTAACTAATTCATATAAGAATCTTGTACCGGAGCATTACATAAGAAAACAGACTCTGGCTAATGCAGAAAGATACACTACAAGTGAATTAAAAGAACTTGAAAATATTATTCTTGGAGCTGAAGACAAACTATTTTCTCTTGAATACAATATTTTTAGTTATCTGAGAGAAGAAATTTCTAATCAGGTGGTTCGTATACAACGTACAGCAAAATCAATTGCAAAGCTTGATGTATTTGCATCTTTATCATATGTTGCTGAACATAATAATTATGTAAAACCTACAATTAATGAACGCGGAATTATTAATATAAAAGATGGCAGACATCCTGTTGTTGAGAAAATGATGCCGGCTAACATGTTTGTTACAAATGATACTTATCTGGATAATAATGATAAACGTGTTTCTATAATTACAGGTCCAAATATGGCTGGAAAATCAACTTATATGCGTCAGACAGCTCTTATTACACTTATGGCTCAAATTGGTTCTTTTGTTCCTGCCAGAGAAGCAAATATAGGAATATGTGATAAAATATTTACCCGTGTAGGTGCCAGTGATGACCTTGCAAGCGGGCAAAGTACATTTATGGTAGAAATGACCGAAGTGGCTAATATATTAAGAAATGCCACTTCTGACAGTCTTCTTATATTAGATGAAATAGGACGTGGAACCAGTACTTTTGATGGCATGAGCATTGCATGGGCAGTAGTGGAACATATAGCCAACCCTAAACTTCTTGGTGCTAAGACACTATTTGCAACTCATTATCATGAACTTACAGAACTTGAAGGAACTCTACGCAGTGTAAATAATTATTGTATAAGTGTAAAAGAACAAGGTGATAACATTGTCTTTCTAAGAAAAATCATTCCAGGTGGAGCAGATAAAAGCTATGGAATACAGGTTGCAAAGCTTGCCGGCGTACCCGATTCCGTAATAAATCGTGCAAAAGAAATTGTTGATGATCTTACAAATGCTGACATAACGATGAAAGCAAAAGAAATTGCAGCAAGCATGATTCCGGGAAATATGCAAAGTCCAACAGGACGTAATGATATAAACGACGTTGATCTTCATCAGATGTCATTATTTGATACTGTTGATGACTCAGAGATTATTCAAGAAATAACAAAGTTAGATTTATCATCGCTTACTCCAATTGATGCATTGAATGAATTATATAGGATACAAAATAAGATAAAAAACAGGTGGTAATATGGGAAATATCCGAGTATTAGATCAAGGCACAATAAATAAAATAGCGGCAGGTGAAGTAATTGACCGCCCGGCATCAGTAGTCAAGGAACTTCTTGAAAATGCAATCGATGCAGGTTCTACAAATGTTTCAATTGAAATTAAAGAAGGAGGAATTTCGTCGATAAGAATTACCGATAATGGATGCGGTTTTCAGAAAGAAGATATTAAAATTGCATTTCTAAGACATTCAACCAGTAAGATTACTTCTATTGAAGATTTGATTTCAGTACATTCGCTGGGATTTAGAGGTGAGGCTTTATCCAGTATAGCTGCCATATCTCAGATTGAACTTATTACAAAGCCCCACAACTCAATTACAGGATACAGATATGTCATTGAAGGTGGCAAAGAATGTTCAATGAGTGAAGTAGGAGTTCCTGACGGAACTACATTCATTATAAGAAATTTGTTTTTTAATACTCCTGCAAGAAAAAAATTTTTAAAAAGTGCCCAGACAGAAGCTGGCTATATTTCGGATATAATTGAACATATATGTCTTTCTCACCCTGAAGTTGCAATTAATTTTATTAATAATGGTAAATGCCGTATTCATACGTCAGGAAATTCAGACCTGAAAGATGTAGTTTATAATATATATGGCAGAGATATTGCAAATAATCTTATTGAAATTAATTCTGATTATAATGAATTAAATATCACCGGATATATAGGAAAACCTATAATTTCAAAAGGAAATCGTTCATTTGAAAATTATTATATTAATGGAAGATATATAAAAAATAAAATAATTACAAAAGCCATAGAAGAAGCTTACAGTTCTTTTATGATGCAGCATAAATATCCGTTTACAGCATTACATTTTTCTATTCCGGGAGAAATGCTGGATGTAAATGTACACCCATCCAAGATGGAACTCAGACTAAAGAACGGAGAGCAAATATATAGTGCGATAATAGAAACCATAAAAGAAGCTCTTACTAAACGTGAATATATTCCACATACCAGTGCTGAAGATTTTAATGGGCCAGACGAAAATGATTCTTATGATAATTCATCAAAGAGCACTCTGAAATCATATGAAATAAAAGCTGCAGAACCTTTTGAAACAAAAAGACTTGCTTATGAAAATTTAATAAAGGAAGAACCTATTCCTTATAAAACGGATATCCCTGTTGAAACACAACAGATGACTTTAGAGGAAACAAATGTTATAAGCAGCACAGCTCGTCCACACCACAAACTTATAGGACAGGTTTTTGATACTTACTGGATAATTGAATATGAGAATAATATGTATATAATTGACCAGCATGCTGCACATGAAAAAGTATTATTTGAAAAAACAATGGAAAGACTTAAAAATAAAGACATTATTTCCCAGCAGCTTAACCCTCCGATTATATTAACACTATCATTATCAGAAGAAGAACTTATTAATAAATATATGGATAACTTCAATGAGCTTGGTTTTGAAATTGACAATTTTGGTGGTAGAGAATATGCTGTCAGAGCGGTACCGTTCGATTTATATTCTTTAAATAGTTTTGATATATTAACTGAAATGATTGGAACATTATCAGATGAATCTCCTAACGTAAAATCAGAACTTATTACAGAAAAGATAGCTTCAATGTCATGCAAAGCTGCTGTAAAAGGTAATAATATATTATCTGCTGCTGAGGCTAATGCTCTTATTGACCAGTTACTTATGTTGGAAAATCCATATAATTGTCCTCATGGCAGACCCACAATTATTTCAATGAGCAAATATGAACTTGAAAAGAAATTTAAAAGAGTATTGTAATTCGGAGAAATATAAATGAACAATCATAATGAACCGTTAATAATAATAACAGGACCAACGGCTGTTGGAAAAACAGATATTTCAATAGCACTTGCCAAGAAGATAAATGGAGAAATTATAAGTGCCGATTCTATTCAGGTATATAAATATATGAATATTGGTTCCGCTAAAATAAGTAATGAAGAGATGGATGGTATAAAGCATTATTTAATTGATGAATTTGAACCGGATGAAGAATTTAATATAAGCATTTTTAAAAGATTAGCTACGGAGTATATTAACAAAATAAGAGAAAAGGGAAAAATACCTATAATAGTCGGTGGGACAGGTTTTTATATTCAATCTGTTCTCTATAATATTGATTTTACTCCAACTAATGATGATGGTTCGGTCCGTAGAGAACTTGAAAAACTTGCTTCAACAAATGGACCGGAATATATGCATAATCTATTAAATCAAATTGACCCTGAATCCGCAAGTATAATACATGCAAATAATGTAAAAAGAGTTATACGTGCAATAGAATATTTCAGACTGACTGGTTCTAAAATATCTGTTCATAACAACGAGCAGCGCCAAAAAAAATCTGCATATAATTTTGTATACTTTGTATTAAACAATGACAGAGAAGTAATATATGAAAGAATAAATAATCGTGTTGATTTAATGATAGACAAAGGTCTTGTAGAAGAAGTACAAAATCTTATTAATATGGGGTACAATAAAAATCTTACCTCTATGCAGGGATTAGGCTATAAAGAAATAATTGATTATCTGGATGGCAAAATATCATTAGATGAAGCGATTTATATTATAAAAAGAGACACAAGACATTTTGCAAAAAGACAAATTACCTGGTTCAAACGTGAACAGGATGTAACCGAGATTAATTATGCTGATTACAATAATGATAAAAATGCACTGATTAATGATATGATTAAAATCATCAATCAAAAAAATATTATATAGATAAAGGAATTATGATGTTAGAACAAATTTACAGTGAACTTGGAATCTCAAAAAAAATATTAGATTATGGAAATTTAATAGAGAAAAATTTAAAAGACAGATTTGAACAAATTGATAAAACTGCAGAATACAATCAATTAAAAATAATATCCGCTTTTCAAAAAAATAAAATTTCCGAAGCACATTTAAGTGGCACTACAGGATATGGATATAATGATATAGGCCGTGATGCTTTAGAATCTGTATATGCAGATGTTTTTCATACAGAGGCGGCTCTTGTTCGTCCACAGATTACCTGTGGAACACACGCTTTGGCATTAGCATTGTTTTCAAATTTACGCCCAGGAGACGAACTGCTTTCAATCTCCGGAAAACCATATGATACACTGGAAGAGGTAATAGGTATCAGACCTTCTGTAGGTTCATTAGCGGAGTATGGAATTACTTATGCGCAGTCTGATTTAAAACCTGACGGTTCTTTTGATTTTAATAATATAAAAAATTTAATCAGTCATAAAACAAAAATCGTTGCAATACAGCGCTCAAAAGGTTATCAGACCAGGCCTACATTATCAGTAGAACAAATAAAAGAAGCAATTACATTTGTGAAATCAATTAATTCTGACATAATTGTTATGGTAGATAATTGTTATGGTGAATTTGTAGAAACAATTGAGCCATCAGATGTAGGTGCTGATATGACTGTAGGTTCTTTAATCAAAAATCCGGGTGGAGGACTCGCTCCGATAGGCGGATATATAGTAGGAACATCTGATTGTATTGCAAATGCGGCATATCGACTTACTTCACCGGGATTAGGAAAAGAAGTAGGTGCATCTTTAGGCATTATGAATTCATTTTATCAGGGATTATTTTTAGCTCCAACAGTAGTGGCAGGAGCTTTAAAAGGCGCTATTTTTGCGGCAAATATCTTCGAACAGTTAGGTTATGAAGTGGTGCCCGGTGGCAGAGAAACAAGGCATGACATAATCCAATCTGTTATATTAAGAGAAGAAAAAGCTGTAATTGCTTTTTGCAGAGGCATACAGGCAGCTGCGCCTATTGACAGTCATGTTACTCCTGAACCATGGGATATGCCGGGATATGACTGTAATGTTATAATGGCTGCCGGAACTTTTGTATCAGGTTCATCTATTGAATTAAGCGCTGATGCACCTATAAAACCTCCATATGCTGTATATTTTCAGGGAGGCCTTACATGGTATCATGCAAAGTTGGGAATACTTAAAGCACTTCAGATAATGAATGATGAAAAAATTGTTGAAATTTAGATTATAATTTTCACATAATTTTTATGTACATCATATTTAAAATATGTTAATATTACCTTTAACCGACTTATGCTGGAGAGGGATACAGTTATAAGGAGGTTCTATGACAAATTATAACAAAATATCAGATTTACCTATGGAAGAGCGACCATATGAAAAATGTCTCAAAGCAGGACCGGAATCATTAAGTGATGCAGAACTTTTGGCTGTAATTATCAGAACGGGGACAAGGGGATTTAGTTCATTACAGCTTGCATTACAGGTTCTTGCCTTTAGCACTCAGCATACAGGTCTTTTAGGATTAATGCATATTTCTTTTGAAGAACTTATTTCAATTAATGGAATTGGCAAAGTTAAAGCTATACAGATACTGTGTATTTCTGAGTTATCTAAACGTATTTCTATGTCATCTTCTAAAAAATCACTTAAATTTTCAAATCCTGCAAGTATTGCGAGATATTATATGGAAGATTTGCGCCATAAAGAAAATGAAGTAGTTTACGCTTTATTTTTAGACACAAAATCATTTCTAATAAAATCTGTTATTATATCCTCAGGTACAGTTAACCAATCGTTAATGAATCCCCGGGAGATACTAATTGAAGCACTAAAATGCAATGCAGTAAGTATTGTTTTAATGCATAATCATCCAAGTGGTGATCCCACACCAAGCAGAGAGGATATTAATTCAACAAAAAGAATGTTTGAAGCAGGTAAATTAATTGGAATTTTAGTTATTGACCATATTATTATTGGAGATAATAGATACATAAGCCTCAGAGAACGGGGAATTTTGTAATCGAAGGGAGTTTCATATGGCTCAGCATATGTATGGTGTTGACTTTGGCACCAGCAATATAAAAATCTATAACGGACAATCAAAAAGCATAACTAATGAAAAAAATATAATTGCCATTAAAGGTAAAGATGAATTTTTTGATTTTGGTGACAATGCATTTGAGATGTATGAGAAAGCACCGGAAAATATTAGTGTTTCTTTTCCTATAAAGTTTGGTGTAATTGCAGACATAAAAAATATGCGTACACTTTTTGAAAAGTTTTTTATAAAAATAAATTATCCAAAAGTAGTACGTATGGGCAAGTTTTGCATGGCTGTTCCATCTAATGTAACAGAGGTAGAAAAGCGTGCATTCTTTGATGTAATTGCAGATTCAAATGTTAAAGCCAAAGATATTAAAGCTGTTGAAAAGCCTATTGCCGATGCTATAGGTGCAGGAATAGATATTTCCACCGCAAAAGGCAACATGATTGTGAACATAGGTGCAGACACTACTGAAATTTCAGTAATATCAATGGGTGGTATTGTAATAAGCAAGATTGTAAAAACAGGCGGTAATAAATTTGATGAGGCAATATGCAATATAGTTAAAAAGAAATATAATATGCTTATTGGCTTAAAGACTGCAGAAATATTAAAATTTAAATTGGCAAATGCCATTTATGATGAAGATGATGAAAATTGGGACGATGAAGATGCCGATGACACATATGAGGTTTATGGACGCAATATTATTACGGGACTGCCATGTAGCAGACCGATTTCGGCAGAACTTATTCATGAAGCCATCAATGAAAATCTCTCGTCCATTGTAGAATCAATTAAAATTCTTCTTGAGCGTACACCGCCTGAGCTTTCAGCGGATATAATTGACACAGGAATTTATCTTACGGGTGGTTCTTCTGAAATAAAAAATCTGGATATTCTTATTTCTAAGGAAACTGAACTGAAGGTTAACACTGTAAGAGACCCTGGAGAATCTGTAATACGAGGTGTTTCACAAATTGTTACAAATCCCAAGCTTAAAGATTTGATGTATACTCCAAGAGAAACTTTTTACTAAGAGGTAAAGTAATGAAAAATCGTGTAAAATTTACGATTCCATCAAAATTAATACTATTTCTGTTAACAATATTTTGTATTGTGTGTATTATTATGTCATATATTAATTCCAATTTTGGAAAACCTGTAAAAGATGCTGTTGCTACAGTTATTGTACCAATGCAGGAAGGAATAAACAGTATAGGCACATGGTTTTCTGATAAAACATCTTTGATGGCATATAAAAAAGATTTAATTGCTGAAAATGAATCCCTTAAAGCAAGGGTTGATGAGCTTACAGAAGAAAATACACAATTGGCTCAAAGCAAATATGAGCTTGACAATCTTAGGGATTTATACAATCTTGATACTGAATATTCACAATATGATAAAGTGGCCGCAAGAGTTATTGCTCGTGATACTGGAAACTGGTTTAATACTTTTACAATTAATAAAGGCAGTAATGACGGACTTAAAACTGATATGAATGTAATAAGCAATGGTGGTCTGGTAGGAATTGTTACAGAAGTAGGTTCTACTTATGCCAAAGTGCGCTCCATTATTGATGATGACTCCAGTGTCAGTGTAAAGTTTACAAGCACTTCTGACAGTGCTATTGTAAGTGGTGACCTTGAGTTAATAGAAGATGGCTACATTCTTGTTTCAGATATTTCAATAGATGCGGATGTATCAGAGGGCGATATGGTTCTTACTTCAGACATTAGTTCTAAGTTTCTTCCGGGAATACTTGTTGGTTATGTTACTAATTTATCTGAGGATGCAAACAACCTTACAAAATCAGGATATGTTATTCCGGCGGTTGATTTTGAACACATTTCCAATGTGCTGGTTATTACTGAATTAAAAGAAACGGGAGAAGAATAAAAGGAGGCATTCAAATGGTTAAAAGTATTAGAAAATACATACTTATTTTTATCATTATAATTGTTTCCTTTTTACTTCAAAGCACCATTTTTAATTATTTTGATATTACATCTGTTACAAAACCCAATCTGATGCTAATAATAACTTGTGTTTTGGGATTTATGCTTGGTAAAAATGAAGGCTTATTTATTGGATTTTTATGTGGAATGCTTACAGATATATTTTTCGGAGAAGTAATAGGCCTAAATGCACTGATATATATGTATATCGGTTATTTTAACGGGCTATTTAACAAATTATTTTATGATGATAATATAATTTTGCCTTTATCATTAGTTTTTTGCAGTGATTTTTCTTATAATTTTGTTTATTTCATATGTAGATTTTTACTGCGTAATAAATTAAATTTTTCATTTTATTTTTTTAATATAATTTTACCAGAAATGATAATTACACTTGTTCTTGCATTAATTATATATAAAGTTTTATATATTTTTACAGGAAAATTTTTATCAAATAAAACAAGGAGTACTTTAACCTTTGATTAGCGATATTTTAGAAACAATTGCATCTGTTTTTAAATCAAGAATGTTTTACCTTGGGCTTATTTTAATAGGTCTTTTTTCTATACTTATTTGCAGGCTTTTTGATTTGCAGATAGTAAATGAAGATTTTTATCTTGATACATATATTCAAAAAGCAGAAAAAGAACTTTCTGTTCCGGCTACCAGAGGATTGATTTATGATTGCAAAGGTAACGTACTTGCTTATAATGAGCTTGCTTATGCGGTTACAATTGAGGATCAGATTGCAAGTTCAAATGAAAAGAATTCAGAGTTGAATGAAATTATATACAACACAATATGTATAATTGAAGGAAACGGCGACAACATAAAGAATGATTTTTCAATTATTATTGACTCTAATGGAAATTATGACTATTCGGTAACTTCAGAGACTGCAAAATTAAGATTTCTTAAAAATATTTATGGTGAAAATCTTGATACAAAAAAACACACATATTCTAACGCAACAGCAGGAGAAGTCTATGAATATCTAAAAAATACTAAATATGAAATAAGTGATGATTATGGTGATTACATATTAAAAATTATGATGATACGCTATAATCTTTCTCTTAATTCATTTAAAAAATATATTGCCACAACAATAGCCACAAATGTTTCAGACAAAACAGTAGCGGCTATATATGAAAATTCAGCTGATTTAACAGGTGTTAATATAAGTGAAGAATATGTTCGTGTTTATAATGACAGTGAATACTTTGCACCTATTCTCGGGTACACAGGAACCATTTCAGAAGAACAATTAGAGGAATTAAATAATGCCGGAGGAGACTATATCTCTAGTGATATAGTAGGAAAATCAGGCATTGAAGAATCAATGGAGTCTGAGTTACAGGGTACAAGAGGCACTCAAACTGTATTTGTTGACAGTACAGGAACCATGATAAGTACTATTGACTCCAAAGATGCTGTATCGGGAAATGATGTTTATCTTACTTTGGACAGAGATTTACAAATTGCGACATACAATTTATTAGAACAAAAAATTGCAGGTATTTTAGTTTCAGAGATTGTGAACTATGATGTTGATGATGAACAGGACAGTGACGATGGTATTATTTTAATATCAGCAAAAGAAGTTTATTTTCAACTTATTAATAATAATGTTATTAATATAAATCACTTCTCATCTGATGATGCAACTGACAATGAAAAAAAAGTTTATAGTGCCTATAAAAATTATAGGAATTCTGTTCTGTCAAAATTAGAAACACAACTTACTGATTTACCCGTTGCTTACTCAGAGCTGTCTGATGAATATGCTGAATACAGTACGATTATATTTGATGAATTAAAAGCTTTAAATGTTATTATTTCCTCATCTGTGGATACGGATTCCACTAAATATAAAAAATGGTCAGACGGTGATATCAGCCTTAAAGAAATTCTTACTTATGCAATTTCAAATGATTGGATTAATATATCCAAACTGGATATAGAAGAAGAATATGCTACTACAGATGAAATATACAATGCACTAGTTAAATATATTATTAAATCTCTCAAAAGTGATACTGCATTTGCAAAAAAAATATATTATTACTGCCTTAATAACGGATTTATTTCAGGCAGCCAGATATGTATATTATTATACGACCAAAATGTGCTTGATTATAATGAATCATGGTATAATAAACTTCTTGCAAATAATTCTGAATATGCATATAACTTTATAATAAAACAAATAACAGATCTTGCGATTACACCGGCACAAATTGCTCTGGACCCATGTTCAGGTTCAACTGTCGTTACTAATCCTGATACCGGAGCCGTATTAGCACTCGTTACGTATCCTAGTTATGATAATAATATGCTTTCCGGAACAGTTGATGCAGATTATTGGAATATGCTGCTTGCTGATGGTTCTAATCCATTATATAACAGGGCAACTCAGACATTGCTTGCGCCAGGTTCAACATTTAAAATGATTTCAGCTCTTGCTGCCCTTGAGGAAGGAATAGTAGGAGTTTATGATGAGCTTTATGATGCTGGTGAGTTTACTAAAATAACACCTAGTCCTAAATGCTGGATTTATCCTGCAAGCCATGGATGGCTTAATGTAATGGAAGCACTAAGTAAATCATGTAACGGATTTTTTTATGAAACAGGATATCAGCTCGGGCTTGATTCAAAAGGAAATTATAATAGCGACTTAGGTCTTAAAAAGTTAAAGAAATACGCAGATATGGTTGGGATTACTTCCAAATCTGGTATTGAAATAATAGAAAATGAGCCTAATTTTTCTACTCAAAGTGCTGTTCATTCAGCAATCGGTCAGGGAAGTAATGCCTATTCACCGGTTCAGATTGCCCGGTATATAAGCACTATAGCAAATGGTGGTAATAATTATGAACTGACTCTTATAAGTAAAGTAACCACATCAGAAAATGAACTGGTATACCAAAAGGAACCTGTTCTTACCAATACAGTTGACTGTTCAGAAGAAACAATGGAAGCAATCCACAAAGGATTAAGAATGGTTATTACAGAAGGTACGGTGCAATCACTTTTTGCTAATTCTGATTTAAAAATTGCCGGAAAATCAGGAACGGCGCAGGAAAGTAAGTTACGAAATACACACGCTGTTTTTGTTGCATATGCGCCTTATGATGAGCCCGAAATTACAGTTACTGTAGTACTCCCATACGGAGATGCATCAGGAAATGCAGCAACACTTACAAAAAGTGTTATGGAATATTATTTTGGAGAGACTTCACTTAAGCAGATACTTAAAGGAAAAGCAAGTGTTCCTTCATCTGCGGCAAATACACATGACTAATTTATATACGTTATGATAAAATTGCAGATTGCAAATATATTATCAGGAGTATATTATGTCACCTTTAGTATTTATCAAAGGAAACAGGAATGGGATAATAATTATGCTTGACAATAAAGTTTCCTTTCCTGAATTGAAAAAGGAGCTGGCACTAAAATTTAAAGAAGCCGAGTCTTTTTTTCAAAATGCAAGTCTTGCCATTACTTTTAGTGGCAGACATCTTAATTATGCTGAAGAAAAAGAACTGATTGATGTTATAACAGATAATTCGAGCATATCAGTTCCATATGTGCAATCAGATAATCTTCCTGCAATTAACACAGAATCTTCTAAAGTCACTCTGCCTGAAGATTCATCAGTAGGATGTTTTTATAAAGGAACATTAAAAAACGGACAGATACTTGAAAGTAGAAAGAGCATTATCATTATTGGGGATGTTGAACATGGAGCAAGAATTATAAGCGGAGGTAATATAACAATAATCGGCACTTTAAACGGACAGGCTTATGCAGGTATTACGGGTAACAAAGATGCATATATTCTTGCAATGTCAATGCATCCGGAACAGCTTAGAATTTATGATACATTTGCAGATACAGATGATTTTGAGCACATTTTTCTTTTTAGCCGTCAGCATATTGTATTTATGCGGTCAGAGCACATTATAATATCCGGAATAAATA
>JBJEMK010000080.1:0-14016 GCA_051879635.1 Eubacterium sp. | reverse complement strand
CGGCCAATTATAAACTAGTCAAATAAAGCATCCATGTCTATGACATTAGTAAAATCTCCGCTATATTCATTGTATTTCAATCCATATGTGGTAATTAGCGTGCTATGAATAGCCATCTTAGGAGATAACTCTTCCGAAAGCAACGATATTCTATTACGTAAAACTTTATCGTAATTCTTGTCTACAGAAAACTCTTCCCCGTAAAATTTCATTTCACACATATTAACAATATTATCTTTTCGCTCAATAATCATATCTATCTGTGTGCCGGTTTCCTCACCCTTTCGTTTAGACCACGCGGATTGATTTGTACTAACTCCACTGATTCCAAGTGCTTTCTTTATCTGCTTTATATGATTGAAACAGACATTCTCAAAAGCAAGCCCTCTCCACGTTACGATATTTTGCGAACCTATATTTGAAAGCCAAAAATCATTGCTAAGCTCCTTTTTGTTCTCCACAAATCTTAGATAAAAATTGCAAAAAGAATCTGTCAGCTTATAATATTCTTCTTTTTTACTGCATCCAAACGGGACATATTTTATAATGAAATCACTAGCTATTAGAGCAGACAAAGCTTTCGTTAATGTGCCTCCTACCGTCATTCCTGCCGCTTCAGCTAATTCCGAGCGTGTGCATCCGTAATGTTTAGCTCCAATTGCTCGGATAAGAGAAATCATCATCTCCGGATTGTTAAATATCGCACTAAACAATCTATTAAATTCATTCAGTAAAGGAGCATTCTTTTTAAAGAATAATTCATCTACATTCTGAGCCAAACTTAATCCACTTTGGTAATAACTCAAATAATATGGTATACCTCCGGTTACCATATACGATTGTATAATATCATACCTGGACATCTTTATATTTTCACTGATGAAGTATTGCTCGCATTCTCCAAGCGAAAACGGTGCAAGCTTTATTTCACATGTTAGTCTGTTATAGAGACCTCCATGATTATTAATTAACTTATCTGTCATCCACGATGTTGCACTTCCGCAGACTACAAGCATTACATTTTTTCTTGAGCATGCCCATGTGTTCCAAAATCCCTCAAATGCAGTTATAAAACCTGATTTAGGTGTATCAAGCCAAGGTAATTCGTCTATGAAAATCAATTGCCTACTTCCATCATCCATGTCCTGGAGAAACATTTCCAACATTAAAAATGCATCCATCCAGTTCTCAGGACATTTACTTTTCTTCATTCCCTGAAGGATAAGAGAGTTATAAAAATGTTTGAGTTGCCTTCTAAGTGGGCTATCCGTCGATTCAACATCGGATTCAATCGGCGAAAGTCCTGCATGACGAAATGTTATTTTACCTGCAAACACTTCGTTAATAAGAAATGTCTTTCCGACTCTTCTACGTCCATATACTGCCACAAACTGAGCTTTATTGCTTTCATATAATTTGTTTAATGTCGTAATTTCCTGTTTACGTCCTATCATTCAACCGCCTCCAAACCATTTATAATCAGCCGTATACTCATATTATATCAATTGTATGGCTGATTATCAAGCATTTTGCTGTCTTTATGAAATATTCACAAATCACTTGATTTTTCATCCACCTTTAAACAAAAATAGCACTCCAGCAGCAACTCTTCGCCACCGAAATGCTATTCATTTTCTTAGCCACGTCACAGCCCCAACTCATAAAAATTCTGGTATAAATCCGGTATAAAAATCCTCTCTCAAACTCCCCCAACCCTTGCTTTTCCTACACTTTCCCCAAAAAGCAACTTCTTGCCGTGGCAGATGAATAATACTTTATCATTGTTATAATTCCCCCTTAATTTGCCCTGAAATGCCCTGTTTTGCAAGCAATTCCGGGATTATTGTAACGGAATGTGGTAAATCAAGGCAAAATTTAGCAAGTTATTATCTACCTATTAATATCCCGTATATACCTGCACTTTGGATAATTACCACAGCCATAAAACTGTTTACCTGCATTCTCGCCCCTTTTTACAGTTCTAAGCACCAATTCGTTGCCACACCTTGGGCAAATCATCATATTCCTGTTACTTTCCACACTTCTGCTATGTTTATTTCTTATGTTCTCTACATGTTTCTCTTTCTCTTCTTCAGAAGTCTGTGTAAACGGATATAGTTTTTCATATATATCGGTCATCTGAGCATATGTCACACAATTTCCAGAAGCTTTATCAATTCTCTTCACCGTGTCCCAAATATCATATCTATTAATTACCTTTATTTCGGGACTCGTAACAGATACCTTTTTCAGGGTACATCTTTCCGAAAATACAATAATCGAATAAACCGGAATATCCTCTCCAATTTGTTTTTTTAACCACTTAATATGTAACTGGTTCTGCTTAATAGGATTAAAAAAAGTCTTTTTACATGATTTTTTTCCGGCGGGCAGTGTTTGTGTCTATGTGCGACTATGTTCATCTCCAAAAATCCAGCCGCTGTAATTTTTGCTCTCAAATACATAAATTCCCGACTTATGAATCATCAAAACATCAATTTCTGTCGTTTCTTCATTGTCTTTGGGAAGATAACAGTTGAATAAGAACTTAGCGCCATCCTTTTCGTAAGCTTTTAATTTCCGGTAGGTTTCATATTCACCAAAATCCCCCTCATCAGAAAACACCTGATTATAGGGCTTATGAGTAACATGATAATATTCTGTCTGATGATAGACAGTTACACGTATTGTGTAAATAACAAATAAAATCCATAGGGTTGCCTATGGATTTTATTTGTTAAAAATCGTTTCTTTAAGATACAGCTTTACAATATTTGCAATAGTATCAAATGAATACTGGTTGCTGTTTATGCAGACATCATAATTTCTTGCATCATTCCACTCATGTCCTGTGTAATATTTGTAATATTCTGCCCTTTTCTTATCTGTTTTTGTAATAATCTGATCTATTTCCTTGTCACTCTTACAAAGTATAGGGCGCAGTCTGCTTATACATGCTTCATGAGGTGCATATATAAATAATCTTATTACATTAGGATTATCTTTAAGAACATAATCTGCACATCTTCCTATAATTACACATGATTCGGATGCTGCTAATTCTTTAATGATTTTGGCCTGATAATTAAACAGATTTTCATTAGAAATAAAATCATCACTATCCGGACCTATAAGTTCGCCTGTATAAACCTTACGTGAAATCTTATATAGCAAACTATTTCTTACGCGCTCATCTGCCTTTGCAAATAATGCTTCATTAATGCCACTATCCTCAGAAGCCATACGCATAAGTTCCTTGTCATAGTAGCCAATACCCAGTTCTTCTGCCAGCATCTTCCCAACAGTTCTACCACCACTGCCATATCCTCTTGCAATTGTTATTACATAATTGTCCATAAAAACACCCCCTGTCTTTATATAGTTATGCTATTCTCCAAGATAAGCCTTCTTGATACTTTCATTATTAAGTAAATCACTTGCCTTACCGTCAAGTACTATCTTGCCTGTTTCCAATACATATGCACGGTCCGCAATAGACAATGCCTTCTTGGCATTTTGCTCTACTAAAAGAACTGTTGTCCCTGCCTCACTTATATCTTTAATTATATCAAATATCTGTGATACAAGCAATGGTGACAAGCCCATTGAAGGTTCATCCATAAGTATAATTTTAGGTCTTGTCATAAGGGCACGGCCCATTGCCAGCATCTGCTGTTCACCTCCTGAGAGTGTCCCCGCCAGCTGTTTCTTTCTTTCCTCAAGTCGTGGGAATCTTTTATATACATTTTCAAGAGATTCCATTATTTCATTTTTATCTTTTCTGGTATAACTTCCAAGTAACAGGTTCTGATATACTGAAAGCTGTGAAAATACTCTTCTGCCCTCAGGAACATGCGCCATACCAAGACTTACTATCTTGTGTGCAGGAACTTTTGTAATATCCTGACCCTCAAAATAAATACTTCCCGATTTAGGCTTTAAAATGCCGGTAATAGTCTGTAAAGTAGTTGTTTTTCCTGCACCATTGGCACCTATTAATGCTATTACTTCTCCTTCATTAACATCAAAAGATATACCTTTTATTGCCTGTATGACATCATAATAAACCTGAATGTCTCTTATTTCTAACATTGCCATGATTTTTCTCCTATTCCCCAATGTATGCTTTTATGACTTCCGGATTATTAAGCACATTAGTTGTTTCTCCCTGAGCCAGTACCTGACCAAAGTTCAATACGGTAACTTGATCACAAATTCCTGAAACCAGTTTCATATCATGTTCTATTAAGAGAATTGTCATATCAAATGTATCTCTTACAAACCTTATGGTGTTCATTAATTCCTGAGTCTCATTTGGATTCATTCCTGCTGCCGGCTCGTCTAGTAAAAGCAGCTTTGGATTCGTTGCAAGTGCTCTTGCAATTTCCAGTTTTCTCTGCTTGCCATAAGGAAGATTAGATGCCAGGATATTTGCTTCATTCTCAAGTCCAAATACCTCAAGCAGTTCCATTGTTTTCTTATTCATAAGCTTTTCAGACTTAAAATATTTTGGAAGTCTGAGTATTGCCGTAAAGGTAGAATACTTATATTCAGGATTGTTATGAAGCGCAGCCTTGACATTTTCTGCAACTGTCAGTTTTTTAAATAAACGTATGTTTTGAAATGTCCTCGCCACTCCTTCTTTATTTATATCTATAGTACGCTTACCTGTTATGTTTTTACCATCCAGGGATATAGAGCCTGAATCAGGCTTATAAACTCCTGTAAGCATATTAAATACAGTTGTCTTACCTGCTCCGTTAGGGCCGATAAGACCATACAGCTGATTTCTTTCAATTTTAATGTTGAAATTATCTACTGCCTTAAGTCCTCCAAAGGAGATTCCCAGGTTTTTTACTTCTAATATTGACATACCTATTTTACCTCCCCTGCCTGTTTCTTATTTCTATTTACAATAGAGAAAATCCATTGTTTAACTGCATCTGCATATCTCTTAATCTTTGTAGAAATCTTAGGATTCCATGTACATATCATGATAATTATAAGAAGCAATGCATAAATCAACATACGATACTCGCTGAAAGAACGCAGCATTTCCGGAAGCATTACTAATACTACCGTTGATATTATAGAACCGCTTATATTACCTATACCACCAAGTACCACATATACCAAAATCATAATGGACATATTGTATCCGAACTTGGCCGGTGTTGCTACTACAGTAACAATGTTATGTGCATAGATGGCTCCTGCCATACCTGCCAGTGCTGCAGATACCGTAAATGCCAGCAATCTGTATTTTGAAATATTAATCCCAACTGATTCTGCTGCAATTTTATTATCGCGAACTGCCATAACTGCTCGCCCGGTTCTGGAGTTAATAAAATTAAGAATAATTATCAATGTAATTACAACTAATATGAATGCAACTATAAATGTAGTATCTGAAGGTATTTTGGTTATTCCCTGCGCACCTTTAACAATAACATCTCCATCCTCCTCAAGGTTGAGTGACATAACATCCTTAAAGGAAATGTGAACACCTTTACTATCAACACCAAGATAAAGTACATTTAAAATATTTTTTATGATTTCACCAAAAGCCAGGGTAACAATAGCAAGATAATCTCCCTGAAGCCTCAGAACCATGCCGCCAATTAATACTCCAAAAATTGCCGCAGCCAATATTCCAACTAATATAGCAATCGGAAAACGTATCCATACATTGGTAATTGAATTCTGTGTAATTCTTGTAAATATTCCACTTGCAAATGCACCGACACACATAAATCCGGCGTGTCCCAAACTAAGTTCTCCCAAAATGCCTACTGTAAGGTTCAACGAAACTGCCATAATAATATAATAGCATAAAGGAACCAGAAGTCCTTCGAATGAAGATGTCATATTCCCTGTCCCTGAAATAATCTGGACAATAACAAACATGACAAGTACTATTCCAAGAGATGTAAAACTCTTTTTTGTAAATCTGTTTTTAATCTTTGCCGTATTCATATCATCCACCTCTAAACCTTATCATTTATCTGTCTTCCAAACAGCCCTGTAGGCTTAATTAAAAGAACAAATATTAAAACGCAGAATACTATAGCATCCGAAAGCTGTGTAGATATGTATGCCCTACTGAATATCTCGATAATACCAAGACATATGCCACCAACCATTGCCCCTGGTATAGACCCGATTCCACCAAATACTGCAGCTACAAAAGCCTTGATACCAGGCATTGCGCCTGAAGTTGGTGTCAGGTTTGGATATGCTGAAAACATAAAAATACTTGCTACTCCTGCAAGTGCAGAACCTATAGCAAATGTTATGCTTATAGTCTTGTTTACATTTACTCCCATAAGCTGTGCCGCATCCTTATCCTCTGAAACAGCGAGCATTGCACGCCCTATCTTAGATTTATTTATAAATATTATCAGGCATGCCATTATGACAATACTTATAAGAATAGTTGCAATTGTTACTCCTGAAATCACAAGTTTTCCATCAGCCAGTTTAAGCTCACCTATTGAAATAACTGAAGGAAAAGACTTCGTGTTAGTGCCGAATATAATCTGTACTATATTCTGAAGGAAATAGCTTACTCCTATCGCAGTAATAAGTACTGCTAATGCAGGCGCCCTTCTAAGTGACCTGTAAGCAAGAAATTCAATAAGAACACCCAGACCTGTACAAATTAGAATAGCAACAATCATTCCCATCCATGGGTTCATGCCCATGGAATTAATGATAGTAAATGTAGCAAAACCTCCCACCATAATAACATCACCATGTGCAAAATTAAGCATTTTTGCAATTCCGTATACCATTGTATATCCCAGTGCTATTATTGCATAAACACTGCCTAAACTTATACCCTGGATTAAATAAGAAATAAAGTTCATCCGGATAACCTCCATATATAATCACTAATCACACTATTTTATTATTGAATTTAGTTATTATATCATATATCACTTATTGTTACAAGAAAAAGAGAGTCGAATTAAATCTCATAATTGAAATTTAACACGACTCCCATTGTCTTTTATGCCGATTTACGGTCAATATATTTTATAATTTTAGTAAGCTGTATATACTCCATCTTTAATTACAACAGCTTTTGGTTGTTTTGAAACTTCACCTGTAGCTGCCCATGTCATACCCTTACTTGTAACACCATCAACTGTTATCTGAGCCATAGCTTCCTTTAATGCGTTGCAAATTGCTTCGTTTGAATCAGATGGTTTTACGCCTGCCTTTTCAATAGCTGCTTTAATAGTATAAATTGCATCATATCCGTCAGCTGCAAACTGGCTAGGTATTTCATCATTATAAGCTTCCTTGTATGCACTTACAAAATTCTGTGTTGCTTCATCTTCTGCATCAGCTGCAAATGGTGTAAGAAGCATTACGCCTTCTGCTAATGATGTATCAAATCCTTCAACTCCGAGAATACCATCAAGTCCGTCACAACCAAAGAATATTGGATCATATCCCATTGAATCTGCCTGTGTAAGAATTAATGATGCTTCTGAATAGTAAATTGGAAGGAATACTAATTCTGCTCCTGCTTTCTGTGCTTTTGATAACTGTACAGAGAAATCTGTTTTGCTGTCATCTGTGAAAGCTTCTGCTGAAACTATATCAATTCCAAGATTTCCTGCTTCTTCTGCAAACTTCTCATATATTCCTGATGAGTAAACATCTGAGCTGTTATAAATTACAGCTACTTTAGATGCAATGTTATTCTCACTTATGTACTGAGCTGATGCTGAACCCTGGTTAGGGTCTGTAAAGCATACCTGGAATACATTGTCATTTACAATTACGTCTGTTGCTGAAGCTGAAGGAGTAAGCTGGAAAATATTATCTGCATATGTCTTGTCAACAACTGCGAGACAAGGTGTTGTAGTTACTGTTCCCATAAGAATCTGCATACCCCAGTCCTTTAATGAGCCATAAGCATTTACTGCTGTTTCAGCGTCATGTGTATCATCCTGGAAATTAAACTTAAGTTCATATCCGTTAACTCCGCCGGCTTCATTGATTTCATCAATTGCAAGCTGTGCGCCATTTTTTACAGATTCGCCATAAATTGCAGCACCACCTGTAATAGGTCCTATACCACCAATGTAAAATGCATCTGCATCTTTTTCGTTATTACCGCAGCCGGCAAAGCACATAGACATTGCCAATACAACTGCAATAACTGCACTTAATTTTCTCTTCATATTTGCCCTCCTCACTTATTGCCACTACAATAAGTTTATTATAAATATATATATATTAATCCTTTTTAATATTAAATTATTAAATTTTATGATTAATATATACTAATTGATAATACAACTTGCAGGGGTAATTTGTCAAGATTTTATAAAAGACTCGTAAGGGATAATGCATCTTTAATTGTCTTCTCTCTGGCCTTTTCTCCATATATATCAACTTCTGCTTTATTCTTTTCTCCATGAGTCAGACATCCTGCGCCTCCTATGCACCCTCCTGTACATGCCATCCCCTCAATAAAGTTTCCATTCAGTACATTTTTACCTTTCTTAAGCAATGCCATCCTGCATTCTTCAATACCATTGCAAACAACAGGTTTTAATTCAACATTAAGGTCAAATTCTTCTATTGCTTCACCAATGGCATCACTGACTCCACCGCTTCTTGCAAAAATTCTTCCATAATACGAAGCATTATCAAGTACCCCATCTTCAAGTTTAGTTATATCTATATCTTTGCTGTCAAATAATGCCTGAAGTTCCTCAAAAGTAATAACTGAGTCTATTAGTTCTTTCACTTCCGGTCTTCCCATTTCACTCTTTTTAGCAATACATGGTCCTATAAATATTACTTTACATGAAGGGTCTGTATTTTTTAGCATTTGTCCAACCAGTGCCATTGGAGAAAGATTATCTGAAATAAATTCCTCCAGATTTGGAAAATGTTTCTTTATATATGAAACAAATGCCGGGCAGCAGGATGATGTTATAAATCCTTTTTCCTCCAGCTCTTCGGCGTCTTTTAATGCCGCCAGATCTGCTCCCAGAGCCGCCTCAATAACTGTATGGAATCCAAGCTCCTTGAGCCCGGATACTACCTGTTCCAATCTTGCATATGAAAACTGACTTGATATTGAAGGTGCAATTACCGCATATGTTTTATACTTTTTATTACCTTCACTTTTCTTTAATATGTCTATTACATTCAGTATAAATGACTTGTCCATTATAGCCCCAAATGGACACTGATATACACATGCACCACATTCCACACACTTTTTATTATTTATGGCTGCAACTTTTTCTTCATTCATATTTATTGCTTTTACTTTGCATGCCTTTTCGCATGGTCTTTTATTATTTGCAATTGCACTGTATGGGCACACTTTTGCACACTGTCCACATTCTACGCATTTTGATTTGTCAATATGTGCTTTCTGATTATGGTCAAATGAAATTGCACCTCTTTTGCATGCTTCTTCACAACGGTGCGCAATGCATCCTCTACATGCATTTGTAACTTCAAAACCGCCAACCGGACATTCATCACATGCAATATCAATTACCTCTACAACATTTGGATTATCTACATTTCCTCCCATAGCGAGTTTCATTCTTTCGCTTACAATTGCACGTTCTTTATATACGCAACATCTCATTGTAGGTTCTTTGCCCGGGACAATTACCTTAGGTATTTCTGTAATATTATCCAGCAATTTATCCTGCCATGCACTTCTTGCCACCTCTCTAAGAACTTTATATTTTAAATATTGTACTTTTGTATCAAATTTTTTCATATCGGCACCTCTATTATATTAGAAATAACTTACTCTTATGCTCTTTCCCATTTTTACAAGACACTTTGAAAGTTCTTCTACCAACTGCATCTTTATATTAAAATTAATAGGCAGATTTGGATTTTGATGAGCAGGATTTATGGCCTGACCCACATAAAAATTTATATCCGTTGCTTCTTCAAATAATAACCTTGCAATTCTGGAAGCACCATCTTTTTTGTATCCCCATTGTGTATATGATTCATTATTTTCCAGATAATTTTTAGCGTATTCCAGCACACGGCTCATTGTAACTACACCTTCTGTCACCAAATCAACACCCTCAATTTTTGCAATAGGAGGAATCGCAGGGTCGGGAAAATCCAGCTGTGGCACAAGGCTCTTGTTTAAAAACCCGGCAACCATAGTTGATGTAGTCCCACCACACACAATATGCTTACCTTCCTTTGCAAAAAACAGTGATATCATCTTATTACAGTCATCACGATTTGCCGGAGGGCCTATCATCAGATTCATAGGCATTCTCTTGCGTATCCTTACCGTACATGCCGTCGTATCATCTCCCGGCATTCCACCATACAATTCCAGGCATTTATCTAATAAAATTGTAGTAAGTGTTTTTGCAGTAAATCCTACATCATAAAATGTTTCCATATATTCTATAATATCTTTTCTAAGCCATCCGAAATTTAATCTTTTACCTACTCCTGCGTGAACGGCTCCATCACTTATGAGTATAAAAATATCATTCTCCTTTAGTTCAACTCTGGAATAAAAAATTTTTTTACCTTCAATAATTTTTTCATTTACAGGGATTTCATAATTATGTCCTTCTCTTAAAAGAATCACATTAGGATTATCGTATTGAATAATTTCTGCTTCTCTGTTTGCAATTAATCTCATAATTGTAAATGTAGAATATGCAACATTTCTTACCGCGCATACAGGCAGCGTGGCCGCAATAGTACTTACACAATCTTCTACATCAAGGCCTTCTGCAATCATTGTAGAAATAATTTTGGAAGTAAGTGTAGACAGAATATTAGCCTTTACGCCACTCCCCATACCATCAGCAAGAACAATCACTTTAGACCCGTCATCCTGCTGTACAATCTCAATATGGTCACCACACAGTTCTTCTCCAAATTTATTCATACTGTTATACCCAATGTCGGCACATAAATCATTCATCCTTTGTTGCCTCCTTAAGTTTTGTAAGCACTATCTTTGTCTCTGCTGTAGTCTCTCCAAGAAGTGATGCTATTTCCTGAACCGTTCTCATCTGCTTGTCTACTACTTTATCTGCTATCTCTATGGTTCTTCTCGCAATCTCTTCTTTCTTTTTCCGCTGTATCTCTTCATCAGTAACATCTCGCATTATGCATATTATATTTCTGAAATTTCTATTATAGTCAATTGTCTGTTCCACATATCTGTTATAATCTGCCAGATATACTCTTTCATTTCGTATGCTGGTACCTGTATTTTTTACATCCATAAATTTCTTTGGATCAAGAATTCTTATGACCTGCTCGCCAATTACAAGATTACTGTCTCTTATATTAAGAATACGCATAGCGGCTTTATTTATTTGCTGTATTTCCATTTCTTCATTAAGAACAATAATTCCGTTCGGCGTGTTATTCAGTATACTGTCTGAAAAGCTTTCTGCCTTATCTTTTAAAAACGGAAGGCACATACTTACATCTGCTTTCCCCTGATATATGGCTATTGCCTTTTCCCTGCATGTGTTATATCCACATGTTCCACAGTTTAATTCCAATTCTTTTGATGTTTTACCCATCTGGACAAGTATTTTTTCTATTTCACTCTCTCCGGGTATATTCTGGTGTTTATCAATATATAGCAAGGTACGTTTTACATCTTTTGAATCCGGCTGATTTACCGGAAAATCTTTCTTTCCTGCATAATTGACAATTCCTAAATACCTGTTCAAAAACTCTCCTTTTTCTTCATCCATGCCCGGACCATCAACACAGCCACCTGCACAGGCAGACATTTCAATAAAGCACTTGTGGACATTTCCCTTTTCTATATTTTGCAAAGCTGCTATACAGTTATCAATTCCACTTACAGACATATAGGTATATTCAGAATTTTTTTCCATAGTGTCTAAAATTCCACCTTCTATTGGAAAAAGTCTTGCCTTTGATTCCTCGGCACTATCCGCCTGTGGTTCTATAGTTATATTTTCTTCTTCCAGCCATCTTGTAAGTTCTTCAAATGTCATTGCGCAGTCTGCATAACCTTTATATCTATCCACTTCATCTTTTTTAGAGAGACATGGGCCTACAAATACAATCTTTGCATCAGGATATCTTTTTTTTATGTCAACGCAGTGTGCCTGTAATGGAGTGACTACATCGGCAAGATATTTTATGGCATATTGATAATATTTTTGAATAAGAAGATTTACTGTATTGCAACAGGAAGAAATAATTATGTCTTTTTCATTTGCGGATGCCATTCGTTCATATTCTTTCTTTACAATTGTTGCTCCGATAGCAGTTTCTTCTACATCAAAAAATCCCAGCTTTTTGAGAGCTGCTTTCATTGAGTTAATTCCGGCTCCTTTATAGTTAACTGCAAATGACGGTGCCATACTTACTATTACATGGCTGTTCTCACTTAATAAAACCTTCACTTTTTCTGTTTCATCAGTGATTTCTTTAGCATTTTGTGGACAGACAATTACACAGTTCCCACACAAAATACATTCATCACTTACAATATTTGCCTGATTGCCTGAAAAACGTATTGATTTTACCGGACAGTTTCTTATGCATTTATAACAATTTTTGCAGTTTGACTTTTTTAATCTTAAGAATTCTCCCATTTGTTCTCCTTTGTGATACTCCACTAGACTATTTTTGCTGCTATGTATTTGTCAAAAAATTCCTTTGTAGTTTCCGGCGAAACGGAATAATTTTTATCATCCACTGTAACACAGACTCCATTTTGGCAGTTCCCCATGCAAAAAGTCCCGCTCATTTCAACTTTATCCTGTATGCCACTGTCAAGTACAAGTTGCTGAAGCTGTTCAACTACCTGTCTTGAACCTTTTAAATGACATGAACTCCCGATACATATTGTTACTTTCATTTGTACATCCTCCTTACATACATTAAAATAATCATTATTATTCATAATCAACTACATTGACCCATGATAATAAAAATTCTTTTTCTTTATCATTTCCTTTTACTGACTGTGCTGCCGCAACAATAGGAAGCCATTTCTGAACATATGACATAGGAGTATTCGTTTTGTTGCAATACAGTTCCAGATACTTATTTGCCCCTGCCACATCACCACGCAGCCAGAATAATAAATATGTTCTTGCCACATCTGCGGATGCATTGCCCTTTGTTACATGGGCCCAGTCAATCACATATGGTATACCCTGCGAAGTAATAATTATATTGCTCGGATTAAAATCTCCATGACATATCTTAGAATGTTTTGGCATCCCTTCAAGTCTGGTGTAAAGGTCATATTTTGTAACTGCTTCTATTTCTGACTCAAAAATTTTACGTTTCATTTTATCTTTAAGTTTTTCGAGAGAAGGAGCTGTGCTATTATGAATCGAAATTTGAATATCCGTAAAAAGATTCATATATTCATCATATTTGTCAGGATTTTCTTTCATTAAAACTGCAAGTGTTTTTCCTTCAATAAATTGTGAAATAATAGCCCACTTGCCATCAATCTTAGTTACCTCATAGATTTTAGGTACATTTATTTCAATTTTCTCAACCCTTGACTGATTAAGAGCCTCGTTCAAAACATCTGTTTTATCATAATTCTGATCAAAAACTTTTATAACCTTATCACTGCTGCGATAAATAGTTTTGCTTGTTCTTACGGCAATTACCCTATCAAGATTCATACATTGAGTCCTCCTGTTACTTCTATTTGTTAAAATTTTAACATACTTTTAATTTTATTTGAAATGTATAATTTCATATATGGGTATGTATAAATTGATATATTATAGGGAAGTTCAAAGAACTTTCCTATAATATAAATAATGAGTGTCTAAAGTACTTTAGACACTCATTATTTATTATATTTTTCTATTTCTCTCTTAGCTTCTACCAGTTTATCAATAAACTTTTTATCTTCCTGCGACAAAACATATCCTTTTTTATATATTAATATATCTTTATAAAATTTATCAATATCCTCGCATTTTTTCTGAACTAGACCATATTTATCCAGCAATT
>JBJEMK010000079.1:0-14219 GCA_051879635.1 Eubacterium sp. | reverse complement strand
TTTTCCAATGGCGGTTACTTATGATGATATTATAAGGGAGTGCACAGGTATACAGGATGACTCTTCAAAAGATACTGAGGATGACTCGGAAAATAACAGGAACATCAGGGACAACGGTATATATATAAAAAAAACAGATAAACATCATCTTTTTGATGTTGGAAAGCTTATAAGAATAATATTAATGCTTTCTATACCTTTCACACTGATACTTGGAGACTGGATACTAAATAATAGAAAATATTATTTTATCTCACTTTTATTACTGCTTGAAATAATTGCGATATTCTTCTTGTCGTTTGAGAATAGAAAAGCTCAAATAAGAGAAGTAGTAGCTATAGCAACTATGAGCGCAATGGCTGTGGCTGGGCGGATGGCATTTTTTATGCTGCCCAATTTTAAACCGGTGCTGGCAATTGTTATTATATCAGGAATTGCATTTGGAGCGGAATCAGGATTTATGGTAGGAGCATTGTCAATGCTGGTTTCAAACATAATGTTTGGACAGGGCCCATGGACACCATGGCAGATGGTTGCAATGGGAATTATAGGATTCATATCCGGTAAAGTTTTTGCCGGTAAAACCGGCACAAGAAGAAAAACTGATATATGCATTTTCGGAATTGTTGCTGCAATAATTATATATGGTGGGATAATGAATCCTGCTTCAGTAATAATGTGGCAGGGAAAACTTAATATAAAAATGGTAATGGCTGCATATGCTGCAGGCATTCCATTTGATATTATGCATGCAATTGCAACTTTTATTTTTTTATGGCTGGGCGCAATGCCACTGCTTGACAAATTAAACAGGGTAAAGCAAAAATATGGATTAATGTGTTAAGAAACTGTAGGATTGATTTTAGTATGGTTCATATTTTTACTGTATAGAAATTCTTAAAGAATTCCTATACAGTAAAAAAGGCATTTTGTGACAATGATTAAATTTATTTATTGCATTCACAGTTATTAGAATCAAAAGCAGGATTAAATGCATAGTAATTTTTGCTGTTTAATTCATCTTGAATCATTCTAAGGCCTTCACCAAATCTCTGGAAATGTACAATCTCACGCTGCCTTAAAAATCTTATAGGATCTGCGACTTCAGGATCTTTTACAAGTCTTAAAATATTATCATAAGTTGTTCGTGCTTTTTGTTCTGCTGCCATATCTTCAAAAAGGTCAGTGATAGGGTCACCCTTTGACTGAAACATAGTAGTTGAAAATGGCACGCCACCGGCAGATTGTGGCCATACACCAAGGGTATGATCTACATAATATTTATCGAAGCCTTTCTTTTTAATTTCCTCTACAGATAAATCTCTGGTTAGCTGACTTACTATGGCACCAACAATTTCAAGATGACCAAGTTCTTCGCTTCCAATGTCATTCAACAGCCCTGCTACACGTTTGTTTGGCATTGCAAATTTTTGTGATAAATATCTCATAGAAGCACCTAATTCTCCGTCTGGACCACCATATTGGCTTATTATAAACTGTGCCATTTCCGGATTTGTAGTTTTAATGTTTACAGGATATTGTAATCTTTTTTCATAATTCCACATTTAACATACATCTCCTTCCCATGGTAATTGGCCTTCATTCCAGGTCCATTCATTTTGAACATTTACATCATAAGCCGATAAAGGACCGAATCTCATAGTATATTCACGCCATGCCTGCATTCTCATTTTTTTAAGTTTTTCATAATAAGCGAGAGCTTCTTGGCAATTGGGATGGGTATCAAGGTAAAGTTTTACATCATCAAGTGCAAAACTTGTTTGATTAATGAGTTCAAATAACTTTTTTCTATCCATATTATTCATCATATTGTTCATCATCTTATTGCCCTCCCTAAAAATGGTTTATTCAAATCAGGGAATATTGTTCCAATGCAAAAGCCTTTTTCTATTTCATATACATTAGACCATTGCTGCCATGGAACATAAGCCATTCCTATAGCCATGGAATCATTAGCTTCACATGGTGAAGAATACTGCTGAGATAATTTGTCCCCATACATGTATCCACGGCTACAAGGACGACAAGAAGAAACGCAATTACTAGTGTTATACCCCATAAAAAACTCCTCATATACTGTTCCTCAAAAGTTTTCACAATAATATATTATGCAGATGAAGAAAAATAGTACTGCTATAAATTAGAAATGTAATTAAAATGTATGAAAATAGTAGTTTTCAAGATTAATAAAATAGGTTATAATGAAAATAGCGTTTAAAAAATTTTTATATGCATGGAAAAACGGAGGTAGAAAAATGTTAGTATCAGCTAAAGAAATGTTAGAAAAGGCTAAAGCAGGTAAATATGCAGTTGGTCAGTTTAACATTAACAATCTTGAATGGACAAAGGCTATTCTTCAGACAGCACAGGAACTTAATTCACCAGTTATTCTTGGTGTTTCAGAAGGTGCCGGTAAATATATGACGGGATATAAAACTGTTGTAGGAATGGTTAACGGAATGCTTGAAGAAATGAACATCACAGTTCCGGTTGCACTTCATTTAGACCATGGCAGTTATGAAGGATGCCTTAAATGTGTTGAAGCAGGATTTTCCTCAATTATGTTTGATGGTTCACATTATCCAATTGAAGAAAATGTCGCTAAAACAAAAGAATTAGTATCGCTTGTTGCTCAGCACGGAATGTCACTTGAAGCAGAAGTAGGTTCAATTGGCGGTGAAGAAGATGGAGTTATCGGCAAGGGTGAATGTGCAGACCCACAGGAATGTAAAGCTATTGCAGATCTTGGAGTAACAATGCTCGCAGCAGGTATCGGCAATATTCATGGTAAATATCCTGACAACTGGGAAGGTTTAAGCTTTGAAACTCTTGATGCAGTTCAGCAGTTAACCGGCAGTATGCCTTTAGTACTTCATGGAGGTACGGGAATTCCTGCAGATATGATTAAGAAAGCAATTTCACTTGGTGTTGCTAAGATTAATGTTAATACAGAATGTCAGTTAGCATTTGCGGAGGCTACAAGAAAATATATCGAAGAAGGTAAGGATTTACAGGGTAAAGGATTTGACCCTCGTAAGTTGCTTGCACCGGGCTTTGAAGCAATTAAAGAAACAGTTAAAGAAAAAATGGAATTATTTGGTTCTATCGACAAGGCTTAATTTTTTACATTAACCGAAACAATGGGGAACTCTCATTTGAGGGTTCCCATTAAAATTAGGAGGCATATAAGGAATGAATATCAGCGACATTGTTATGAAATATGCGCGCGTTGTTGCAATTATTGTAGCGGCAGCAGCATTTACATATGCTTCATACAGTTTTACAAAATCATATATTGATTACCAGGTTGGTGATGCATCGTATGATGATATTAATGATATGTTTCAGCAACAGGTTAATTCTGATAACGATAGTAATAATAATTCTGACTTACAAAACGATGATAATAGTACAGCAGACACAGTAGTACTTACTAATGAAGTGTCACAATGGGTCTGGAACTTTGACAGCATGAAAGAATATAATTCAGATTCGCTGGGATATATAAAACAGGATAACAGCAGAATACAATATCCAATATTACAGTACGAGAATAATGAATATTATCTTACTCATGGTGCAGACCGTGCATACAATGGAAATGGTGCAATATTTGTGGATTACAGATGCAATGAAGGTTTAGAGTCTGACAACTGTATTATTTATGGACATAATATGAGATCGGGTTCAATGTTTGCATCACTTCTTAATTATTCAGATGAGAAATATTATAAGCAAAATCCTACGTTTGATATTTATATCGGATATAAGCATTATATTTATTATGTTTTTGCAGTTGCTACTGCTCCTGCAGTAAATGGTTTTGTTTATCAGGTGGATTTTGAAACTAATGAGGATTACGAGGAATGGCTGGATAAGTGCATTAAAGCCTCAATATATGAAACAGACATAACTAAATTGGATACTTCTGATAAGATAATTACCCTTTCAACATGTACAAACAGTGACAGTAGCAAGCGTTTTATTGTGCAATTAGTACGAGGAGAACAAGTTATTGATTAATTTTTGAATATATCTATAAAAAAGTTTAATAATAAAAAAAAAGGGTTGATTTTTCGGAAATTATGATGTATTTTATATGCATAAAGGGAATTTGATTCCCATTGATGCAGATTGAACGAAGGCGTTCCTAATTTCTAGGAGTGCCTTTTTTTATACAATATTGAGAATTAAATTGTATAAATACATAAAGAGCTGCAAAGAAATATCGTGAAAGGAAGGAAATCATAATGGGCGAAATTTATAACGTGGCAGATATTTTTGGTGAGAATGTATTTAATGATTCAGTAATGAAAGAGAGATTACCAAAAACAGTTTACAAAGAATTAAAGAAAGTAATGACAGAAGGAGGTCAGCTTTCAAAAGTTGATGCTGATGTTATTGCAGATGAAATGAAAAAGTGGGCAATTGAAAAAGGTGCTACACATTATACACATTGGTTCCAGCCACTTACCGGTGTTACAGCTGAAAAGCATGATTCATTTATATCAGCACCAAAGGAAGACGGAAAAGTATTGATGGAGTTTTCAGGAAAAGAACTGACCATGGGTGAGCCGGATGCTTCTTCATTTCCTTCAGGAGGACTTAGAGCAACTTTTGAAGCCAGAGGATATACAGCATGGGATTGCACATCTCCTGCATTTGTTAAAGAGGATGCAACAGGTGTTACACTTTGTATTCCAACAGCTTTTTGTTCATATACAGGTGAAGCACTTGATAAAAAGACTCCATTACTTAAATCAATGGAAGCAATTAATACTCAGGCACTTCGTATTTTGAAATTATTTGGAAACACAACTTCTAAGAAAGTATTCTGTTGTGCAGGACCTGAGCAGGAATATTTTCTTGTTGACAGAACTAAATATTTACAGAGAAAAGACCTTATTTATACGGGTCGTACATTATTTGGCGCACTTCCTCCAAAAGGACAGGAATTGGAAGACCATTACTTTGGTACTATACGTGAGAGAATTGGCGCATTTATGCATGATGTTAATAAAGAATTATGGAAGCTGGGCGTTGCAATAAAAACACAACATAACGAAGTTGCACCTGCACAGCATGAAATTGCACCAATTTATGCACAGACAAATATAGCAGCTGATTGTAACCAGCTTACAATGGAAATATTAAAGAAGGTTGCAGGACGTCATGGTCTTGTATGTCTTCTTCATGAGAAACCATTTGCAGGTGTTAATGGTTCAGGTAAGCACAATAACTGGTCACTTGCTACAGATGATGGCATTAATTTATTCAGCCCTGGTAAAACACCTCACGAGAATATGCAGTTCCTGCTTGTTCTTGCATGTCTGGTAAAGGCTATTGATGAGCACGCAGCATTGCTTAGAGAGTCAGCTTCTAATCCGGGAAATGACCATAGACTTGGAGCTAACGAAGCACCTCCTGCAATTATTTCTATATTCTTAGGAGATCAGCTTGATGATGTTGTTAAACAGCTTATTGATACAGGTTCAGCAACAAGCAGCATTAAATCAGGAAAGCTTAATATTGGTGTAAGTACACTTCCTGAGCTTAATAAGGATGCAACAGACAGAAACAGAACATCACCATTTGCATTTACAGGCAACAGATTTGAATTCAGAATGGTTGCTTCTTCAGATTCAATAGCAAGTCCTAATACAGTACTTAACACAATTCTGGCAGAATCATTGTGCGACGCAGCAGATATTCTTGAAAATGCAGATGATTTTGATGTAGCATTGCATGACCTTATAAAGAAATATTTAACCGAACATCAGAGAGTAATATTTAATGGCAATGGTTATTCTGAAGAATGGGTTCAGGAAGCTGAAAGAAGAGGACTTCCAAATATGAGAACTATGGTTGATGCAATTCCAGCATTGACAGCAGATGATACAGTTGCAATGTTTGAAAAGTTTGGTGTATTTACAAAGGCCGAGCTTGAATCTCGTGCAGAAGTACAGTATGAGGCATATTCAAAGATGCTTAATATAGAAGCTCTTACTATGATAGATATGGCTGGAAAACAGATTATTCCTGCAGTAATTAAGTATGTAACAAAACTTGCCGCATCAATTAACGAAGTTAAGAGTGCTTGCCCTGATGCTGACATGAGTGTTCAGTTAGAATTATTAGAAGAAGCAAGTGCGTTATTATCAGATACCAAGGTTGCGCTGGCAAAACTTACAGAAGTTACAGCAGAAGCAGCAACTAAGGAAGAAGGAGCTGCACAGGCAGTATTCTTCAAGGATGTTGTTAAGGTTGCTATGGCAGAATTAAGAACACCTGTTGACAAGCTCGAAATGATCGTTGATAAGGAAATGTGGCCAATGCCATCCTACGGCGATTTAATTTTCGAAGTATAATTCATATCTTCACAAGGGAATGACCAGTGTTTGACACTGGTCATTTTTCCGTATTATAAAATTTTTAAAGGGGTTGAAAAACCCTTTTTTTTAGAGTAAACTTTAATACAAGTAATAAGTTATATATGTTGTGTAATTTTATAGTAAAGAGGTGACAATGATGCTTGAGACAATTATGGAATACATTGAAGCTAAACAGTATGCTCTTGTCAGAAAGGAAATAGTAGAATTAAACGAAGCTGATATTGCTGATCTTTTGGAAAAACTTCCTAAGGAAGAACTAATAAGAGTATTTAGATTATTACCCAAAGATCTTGCTGCAGATGTATTTTCATATCTTCCTATTGAAGTAGAACAAGTAATAATTACATCTCTAACAGATCGTGAGACAAAAAACATCATAGACAACCTTTTTGCAGATGATGCAGCAGATCTTATGGAAGAAATGCCGGCAAGTGTGGTAAAGAGACTGCTGGCAAATGCTTCTCCTGATACCAGAAGAGATATTAATCATCTGCTTAAGTATCCTGAAGACTCTGCAGGAAGCATAATGACTGTAGAGTTTGTTGATTTAAAGAAAAATATTACAGTTTCTCAGGCAATAGAGCGAATAAGAACAGTTGGAATTGACAAGGAAACAATAAATACATGCTATGTCCTGGATCTTCGAAGGAGGCTTATAGGAACAGTAACCCTTAGAACATTATTGCTTAGTAATCCGGATATGATTATAAGCGATGTAATGGAAGAAAATGTTATTACAGTTAATACGCTTGACGATCAGGAGACTGTAGCACAGCAGTTTCAAAAGTATGACTTTATGGCGATGCCTGTTGTAGACAGCGAGCACAGATTAGTCGGCATTATTACAGTAGATGATATCGTTGATATTATGGAAGAAGAGGCTACCGAAGATATCGAAAAAATGGCAGCAATTATGCCTTCTGACAAACCATATCTTAAGATGGGTGTACTAGAGACATGGAAATCCAGAATCCCATGGCTTTTATTGCTTATGATTTCAGCGACATTTACGGGGATGATTATAGATAATTTTGAAACAGCTCTTGCGACAACCGGATTAGGATTAGTATCGTTTATTCCTATGCTTATGGATACAGGAGGTAATTCAGGAAGTCAGGCTTCGGTAACTATCATTCGTGCATTATCTCTTAATGATGTAGAGTTTAAGGATATATTCAAAGTAATTTGGAAAGAGCTGAGAGTTGCAGTTATTGTTGGAGTAACTCTTGGAGTTGCAAATTTTGTAAGAATTTTAATTATGTATGGATATAGCAGTAGTGAGATACTTGTAAATATAGCAGTATGTATTACGTTAGTAGTAACGGTTATATGTGCAAAATTTATCGGATGTACATTGCCTATCATAGCAAAAAAATTAGGATTTGACCCGGCAGTTATGGCAAGTCCTTTTATCACAACTATAGTTGATGCGATATCATTGTTAGTATATTTTCAAATTGCAACGATGGTACTAGGTATCTGACAATTGTGTTATTCAGGAGGAAAAAATCATGATATTTTTGGAAATTATTTTACTAATTGTAGGATTTATATTTCTTATAAAAGGAGCGGATTTATTTGTTGACGGCAGTTCATCAATAGCAAAGATATTAAATGTTCCCGCTATCATTATTGGACTTACAATAGTGGCACTCGGAACGTCACTTCCGGAGCTTGCAGTCAGTGTGGAAGCTTCAATTAAGGGAGAGAATGCCATTGCCATAAGTAATATAATAGGTTCTAATTTGTTTAATCTTTTGGTAGTATTAGGAGCCTGCGCAATAATTAAATGGATAAAAGTAAACAAATCTGTGCTAAAAAGAGAATTTCCATTTTCTATTATAGTAACGGCAGTATTACTTATTTTTGCAGCTGATGTCATAAGAACAGAAGACGTTATCAAGCGTATTGATGTTTTATCCGGTGAATTTAATAAAAATGTAGTAGGAAATGTTGGAAGAATAGAAGGAATAATTTTTATTATAATATTTGCTTTTTTTATAGGAATATCTGTAAAAAAAGCTTTAAAAGTCAGGAAAGAGTCAAATATAGCAAAGGAATATATTATTCCCGAGGAAAAGCTTAATAGGGAAATAGAAGAAGAAGTACCAATAAAAGAACTTCCAATGTCTAAGAGTATTGCTTTTGTTATAATAGGAATTGTAGCTATAGCGGTTGGTGGAGAACTGGTAGTTGATTCGGCAAAGTATATAGCAGATGCAGCAAGAGTATCTGATACATTAATTGGGCTTACAATAGTAGCACTTGGGACATCGCTTCCAGAACTGGTTACCTCCATTGTAGCAGGGATAAAGGGTGAAACTGATTTGGCCGTAGGTAATGTTATAGGCTCTAATATAATGAACATTGTTTTAATAATAGGAGTTGCATGTACTATCTCTCCGATAAGTAATATAACAATGTATTCAATATCAGATCTGGTTCTGCTTATAGCTGCCAATGTAATTGTGTTTATAATATGTATTTGGAGAAAAGGACTGGGGAGAAAATCAGGTATTGCAATGCTTGGTATGTATGCAGTATATCTTGCGTACATCATTATAAGATAAAATAATAAAACGCTTCTTTGCAAAACGGTGTAACTTTAAGTTACACCGTTTTTTATTATATAGGAAATTCCTCTGAATTTCCTATATAATAAAAATACTCCGTGGGATCGCAGAGGCGCGGAAAGGTAGCTATTTTTACGAATCCGCGCCTCGCGAGAGAGTTCGCAAGCGAACTCTTTGTTATATGATAGGAAAGTTGTTTGAACTTTCCTATCATATAAAAAACTCCGCTAAGGATGCGCAGCTACACTTTGTTAGTATGAGGAACGAATAAGGAACGCAAATGGAATAGATAAGGAACAATGCCTATATATAATTGATACCAACAAGCATATATTTGCTTGAAAAAAATTGTTTGGAGGCATATAACAATGTATTTTGATGCTATTGCAAAAGTTATTTCAGAACGTACAGGTTGTGACGTTTCTACCATTAAACCAGAGAACACATTCTCAGAACTCGGCATTGATTCGCTTGATACCGTAGAGTTATTAATGAATCTGGAAGATGAAATCGGTATTGAAATTGAATTGGATGAGAAAGTAGAAACATTAGAACAGCTGGATAAATTTATCCAAAGTAAAAAGCAGGGGTAAGATATGATTAAGTCTGAAATTTGCGAGATGCTGGGTATTAAGTACCCGGTATTTCAAGGTGGAATGGCTTGGATTTCTGACGGTAAACTGGCCGCGGCTGTATCTGAAGGCGGCGGCCTTGGTATTATCGCCTCAGGGAATGCCCCGGGCGATTATGTCAGAAAAGAAATTAATATTGCAAAGTCACTCACCTCTAAACCAATCGGTGTAAATATTATGCTTATGAGTCCATATGCAGATGAAATTGCACAAATTGTAATGGATGAAAAAGTAGAAGTTGTAACAACAGGAGCCGGAAATCCTTCTAAATATATAAAAGAATGGAAAGATGCAGGCATTAAAGTTATTCCGGTAATTGCATCTGTTGCCATGGCAAAGCTCATGACGAGAATAGGAGTTTCTGCACTTATTGCAGAAGGTGGAGAAAGTGGAGGCCATGTAGGTGAAATAACTACAATGGCACTGGTTCCACAGATTTGTGATGCAACGACATTGCCAGTGATTGCGGCAGGCGGAATAGCTGATGGACGTGGGATGGCAGCTTCTTTTATGCTGGGAGCCTGCGGTGTTCAGATGGGAACTAGATTTCTAAGTGCTTATGAATGCTCAATTCATCCTACATATAAAGAAAAAATATTAAAGGCAAATGATCTTTGTACAATGGTTACAGGTAAGCGCCTTGGGCATCCTGTTCGCAGTCTGCGCACTCCATTTGCAAGAAATTATTCAAAAGCAGAATATGGTGGAATGCCTGATGAAGAACTCGAATCACTGGCTACAGGTGCATTAAGACTTGCAGTACAGGAAGGCGATACTGAAAAAGGATGTTTTCTTTCAGGTCAGGTTGCCGGAATGGTTAAGAAAGAACAACCAGCAGCTGAAATTATAAAAGAAATTGTTGAAGATGCAGAACAAATTCTGAGCAGGAGGTCATCATGGGTAAAATAGCATTTGTTTTTTCAGGGCAAGGTGACCAGTTCCCGGGAATGGGAAAGGAATTATATGAAAATCACATGGTAGCTGCAGATGTTTTTAATATGTGTGAGAAATTGCGTCCGGGTACGCTTTCACAGTGTTTTAGTGGAACGAGCGAGGAATTAAAAGAGACAAAAAATACGCAGCCTTGCTTATTTGCTATGGAGTTAGCTGCTACTGCAATTTTAAATGAAGCAGGGATTAAACCTGATGCAGTGGCCGGATTTTCTTTAGGAGAGGTTGTTGCAGCGGTAGCTGCAGGAATTTTTACTCCTGAGACAGGATTTCGTCTGGTATGTAAGCGTGGCGAATATATGCAGAAGGCTGCAGAAAAACATGATACATCAATGGCTGCAATTGTAAAATTGACCAGAGAACAGGTTGAAGAGCTTTGTGGAAAATATCAGGATATATATCCGGTAAACTATAATTGTCCGGGGCAAATTACTGTTTCAGGTTTGTCGAAACAGATGCCGGAATTTTTTGAAAGCGTAAGAGAATCAGGCGGCAGAGCCATTCCTCTCAAAGTAAAAGGAGCTTTTCATTCGCCATTTATGAATGAAGCATCCGAAGCATTTGAAGAATGCCTTTTGGGAGAAGAACTTAATAAAGGCAAAATAACGCTTTATTCAAATGTTACTGCTAATCCATATTCAGATAATATTGCAGAACTTTTATCAAAACAAATCAGCAGTCCGGTGCAATGGGAAAAAATTATTAATAATATGATTAATACCGGCATCGACACTTTTATAGAGATAGGTCCCGGAAGGACTCTTACAAATATAACAAGAAAGATTAATACTGAAGTAAAAACTTATTCAGTATCGGAACTTTCTACTATTCTGTCGGAGGTAAAAGCATGTTAAAAGGAAAGGTGGCAGTAATTACAGGAGCCTCTCGTGGTATTGGTGAGGCAATAGCATATAAACTGGCATCACTTGGAATAAATATTGCAGTTATATATGCCGGTCGCGAACAAGCTGCAAATGATGTATGTGAAAAATGTAAAAAAGATTATGGAGTACAGGCAAAAGCTTATCGTTGTGATGTATCTGATTTTGTAGCAGCGAAGGAAACTGTAGCTCAAGTAAAAAAAGATTTTGAAACAATACATATTCTGATAAATAATGCAGGAATTACAAGGGACGGGCTCTCTATAATGATGAAAGAAGAAGACTTTGATGCGGTAATAAATACAAATTTAAAGGGTGCTTTCAATATGATTCGTCATTGCAGCGGGCTGTTTTTGCGAAATCGTGAAGGCTGCATTATTAATATAACTTCAGTTTCAGGTCTTATGGGAAATGCAGGACAATGCAATTATGCAGCATCAAAAGCAGGTCTGATAGGACTTACAAAATCTATAGCAAAGGAACTGGCAGCCAAAGGTATCAGATGCAATGCCATAGCGCCGGGATTTATTAATACGGACATGACTAAAGAACAATCTGATAATGCAATGCTTGCTATGATTCCTCTTGGAAAGATGGGAGAACCGGAAGATGTAGCTGAAGCAGCAGCATATTTGCTGCAGGCTAAGTATGTAACAGGTGAAGTACTCCGCGTTGATGGCGGAATTGCTATGTAAGGAGATATTATGAGTGAAAATAAAAGAGTTGTAGTTACAGGGATAGGTGCTATAACGCCTGTAGGAAGTAATGTAAAAGAAAGTTGGGAAAATTTAAAAGCAGGTAAAAATGGAATTTCTAAGATTACACTTTTTGATGCTGAGAATTATAAGGCAAAATTAGCTGCAGAAGTTAAAGATTTTGACCCAATGGATTATCTTGAAAGAAATGATGTACTTAGGACTGACCGTTATGCACAATTTGCAGTTGCAGCAGCACAACAGGCTGTAGAGGATAGTTGTATTGATGGCAAGATTGAACCTGAACGATTTTCAGTTTACTTTGGCACAGGAATTGGTGGTATAGGAACTCTTGAAAAGGAACATTTAAAATTAATAGAAAAAGGGGCAAGAAGAGTGTCTCCATTATTTGTCCCAATGATGATTGCAAATATGGCATCAGGTATGATTGCCATAAGACACAACTGTCAGGGCACTGCAATGCCGGCAGTAACAGCGTGTGCATCAGGAAGCAATGCAATTGGTGAGTCTATGCGGCTTATACGTCACGGATATGCAGATGCCGTTATTACAGGTGGTGCTGAAGCAGCAGTGTATCCATTGTCTATAGCCGGATTTGTAAATATGCATGCTTTATCAGTTGCAGAAAATGAAAACGAAGCATCACTTCCATTTGATAAGCGCAGAGCCGGATTTGTAATTGGCGAAGGGGCAGTTGCCTTAGTATTGGAAGAGTATGAGCATGCAAAGAAAAGAGGAGCACAAATATATGGAGAGGTTTGTGGTTATGGTTCCACATGTGATGCATATCACATAACAGCACCCCATCCTGAAGCCAGAGGAGGAGCAGCCGCAATGAAAAACGCAATGCTTGAATCAGGATATTCATATGGGGAAAGCGTTTATATTAATGCACATGGCACGGGAACACCTATGAACGATGCAATAGAAACACTTGCTATTAAGAATGCACTTGGAGAAGAAGCAGCACGTAAGGCTTATATTAGTTCTACAAAATCAATGACAGGACATATGCTCGGTGCTGCGGGTGCTATAGAGGCTATGGCATGTTTGCTTGCCCTTAAGGAAGGAATAATTCCACCTACTATTAATCTCAATGAACCTGATGAAGCATGTGATTTAAATTATATACCAAATAAAGCTGTAAAAGCAGACATTGATTTGGCACTTTCCAATTCTTTAGGATTTGGTGGCCATAATGCATGTCTTGCCTTTAGGAGGGTGTAATTATGAAGGAAACAGATATTAGAAAATATGCAGTACTTATGAAAGAACTGGGCTTGACAGGATTGGAAATTACAGAAGAGAATAATATGGTTCGTTTGGAGCGTAATATTATGAGCGCACCTAAGGAATCAGCAGTTATTGATGTTTCTGATGCCTTGGCAGAATCAAAATCACAGGGAAATAGCGATTATGTAAGTGTAAAATCTCCAATTGTTGGTGTGTTTTATTCATCGCCTGCTGAAAATGCAGAACCATATGTATCCATTGGTGACTATGTTGAGAAGGGAGCGACACTTTGCATTATTGAGGCAATGAAGCTTATGAATGAAATATATGCAGAAGAGAGTGGCATAATTTCTGAGATTTGTGTGGCAAATGGTAATGTAGTTGAATATGGAACGGAATTATTTAAGATTAAGAGGTAAGTATGAATAGAGAAGAGATTATGAAAATTCTGCCTCATCGGGATAATATGCTTCTTCTTGATGATGTAGAAAACGATAATGGTATGGCTATCGGACATTATACGATACGAGGTGATGAATTTTTTCTAAAAGGACATTTTCCGGACAGGCCAATTGTTCCGGGAGTTATTCTTTGCGAGATTATGGCTCAGTCTGCCTGCGTTTTAATGAAAGATGTAATTCATGAAGGACAGATTCCGGTTTATACAGGATTAAATAATGTGAAGTTTCGTTCACCAGTAAAACCGGGAGATACAGT
The DNA here is from genome assembly GCA_051879635.1 of Eubacterium sp. Taxonomy (GTDB): domain Bacteria; phylum Bacillota; class Clostridia; order Lachnospirales; family Lachnospiraceae; genus JBJEMK01. Next base: position 103 of record JBJEMK010000079.1, on the reverse strand, counting down.
AGAAACACAATGTAAAATAAAAAGAATAAAGCATCCTTTTTATTTTGCAGAGGGTAAGATATACGTTAATGAAAAAGTCTGTGTAACTGCAGAATTTTCTTTT
>JBJEMK010000078.1:0-3495 GCA_051879635.1 Eubacterium sp. | reverse complement strand
ATGAAATCTCAGAATTACTTGATGGAGCCAAAACAGCAGTGTTAGTTGACTACCGCGGACTTACAGTTGAAGAAGATACAAGACTTCGTAAACAGTTAAGAGAAGCCGGTGTTACTTATAAGGTTTATAAAAACACAATGATTAATTTTGCTGTAAAGGGAACAGAGTTTGAATCTCTGGCACCACACTTGGAAGGCCCAACAGCTATTGCAGTATCAAAGGATGATGCAACTGTAGCAGCAAGAGTACTTGCTAAATTTGCTAAAGATGCTGAAATGCTTGAAATTAAAGCCGGCGTAGTTGAAGGTACTTACTATGATGCAGCAGGACTTAACGTTATTGCTACAATCCCATCAAGAGAAGAATTACTTTCCAAATTACTTGGAAGTATCCAGTCTCCTGTTACAAACTTTGCTCGTGTTATTAAACAGATTGCAGAAAAACAGGAAGAGGTTGCGTAGTGCAACACAAAACAATTAATTAAATGGAGGAAAATAAAATGACAACTCAGGAAATTATTGAAGTAATCAAAGGATTATCAGTTTTAGAATTAAATGATTTAGTAAAAGCATGTGAAGAAGAATTTGGCGTGTCAGCAGCAGCAGGCGTTGTAGTTGCAGCAGCAGGTGCAGCTGATGGAGCAGCAGGCGAAGAAAAAACAGAATTTGATGTTGAATTAACAGAAGTTGGTGCTAACAAAGTTAAAGTTATCAAAGTTGTTAAGGATGCAACAGGTTTAGGACTTAAAGAAGCAAAAGATCTTGTTGACGGAGCACCAAAAGTAATCAAAGAAGGTGTTTCAAAAGCAGAAGCAGAAGAACTTGCAAAACAGCTTGAAGAAGTAGGAGCAAAAGGAACTATTAAATAATAGTAAATGTCTTGCTCTAAGAATAATGAAAATAAAAAGACAGGTATTTCGTGTTTATGCGAAAATCCCTGTCTTTTTATTTTTTTGAAAATATGCAAATTTTGGTTGACTCAGAATTGACGTTATGATATAGTGGTAGTTGCACTATTGTGGATTTGTAGGCATTTTATTGCCTAAAATAGCCCATTTTAGTAAAGAAAGCACCTATAAAAGGTCAAAAAATATGAAGACAGGGGTGAAATGTCAATGGAGAAAAACAGAATCCGACCAGTAACAGTTGGTAGAAACACCAGAATGAGCTACTCAAGACAGAAAGAGGTTCTTGATATGCCTAATCTTATTGAGGTTCAGAGGGATTCTTATCAATGGTTTCTGGATGAAGGATTAGGAGAAGTACTTGAAGATATTTCTCCGATTGAAGACTATAGCCAGCACTTAAGTCTTGAGTTCGTTGATTTTAAATTGTGTGTTGATGATAAAAAGTACACAATAGAAGAATGCAAGGAGAGAGATGCAACTTATTCTGCACCTTTAAAAGTTAAGGTTAGACTTCATAATAAAGAAACAGGTGAATTTACGGAACATGATATATTTATGGGCGATTTGCCTTTGATGACAGCTACCGGAACATTTGTTATTAATGGAGCAGAGCGAGTTATCGTCAGCCAATTAGTACGTTCTCCAGGTATCTATTTTGGACTTACTCATGATAAACTTGGTAAGGAATTGTATTCATCACAGGTAATCCCTAACAGAGGCGCATGGTTAGAATATGAAACAGATTCTAATGATGTGTTTAGTGTTCGTGTAGATAGAACAAGAAAAGTACCGGTAACAGTACTTATCAGGGCACTTGGTGTCGGAACAAATGCAGAGATTATTGAACTCTTTGGTGAAGAACCAAAGTTGCTTGCAAGTTTTGAAAAAGATTCTTCAGAAGGATATCAGGATGGCCTTTTAGAGTTATACAAAAAGATACGTCCGGGTGAACCTTTGAGTGTTGAAAGTGCTGAGAGTCTTATTACAAGTATGTTCTTTGACCCTAAGAGATATGATTTGGCTAAGGTTGGACGTTATAAGTTTAATAAGAAACTTTCATATAAAAACAGAATTATGAAGCATACACTTGCAGAGGAAGTAATTGACCATACTACAGGTGAAGTACTTGCTGAAGCAGGAACAGTTGTAACAGAAGAACTTGCAGAAGCAATTCAAAATGCTGCAGTTCCTTATGTAATGATTCAGACCGAAACACGAAATGTTAAAGTTTTCTCTAATATGATGGTTAACATAAATAATTATGTTGATTTTAACTGTCGTGAACTTGGCGTAACAGAAAATGTATTTTACCCATTATTAGCTACAATTCTTGAAGAGAATGAAAGCGAAGAAGATATAAAGGAAGCAATCAGAAAGAATATTCATGAGTTGATTCCAAAGCATATTACAAAGGAAGATATTCTTGCTTCTATTAATTACTGCCTTAATCTTGAAGCAGGAATAGGAAACACAGATGACATTGACCATTTAGGAAACAGAAGAATAAGAGCAGTCGGAGAACTTCTTCAGAATCAATATAGAATTGGTTTATCCAGAATGGAAAGAGTCGTTCGTGAAAGAATGACAACTCAGGATTTGGAGGGAGTTTCACCTCAGACGCTCATAAATATTAAACCGGTAACAGCAGCTGTAAAGGAATTCTTTGGAAGCTCACAGTTATCGCAGTTTATGGATCAGAATAACCCTCTTGGTGAACTTACACATAAGAGACGTCTTTCTGCTTTAGGACCTGGCGGTTTATCCAGAGACAGAGCGGGATTCGAAGTCCGAGATGTTCACTATTCACATTATGGAAGAATGTGTCCTATTGAGACACCTGAAGGTCCGAATATCGGACTTATAAACTCATTTGCAACATATGCCAGAATTAACGAATATGGATTTGTTGAAGCACCTTACAGAAAGCTTGACAAATCAGATCCTAAGAATCCGGTTGTTACAGATGAGGTAATATACCTTACTGCAGATGAAGAAGATAATTATATTGTTGCACAGGCTAATGCACCATTAGATGCTGAAGGTCATTTTAAAAACAATAATGTATCAGGACGTTTCCGTGATGAAACCTCTGAATTTGAAAGAGCATCAATAGATCTTATGGATGTATCTCCTAAGATGGTGTTCTCAGTTGCAACATCTATGATTCCTTTCCTCGAAAATGATGATGCTAACCGTGCACTGATGGGTTCTAACATGCAGCGTCAGGCAGTTCCTCTTATGACAACAGAAGCACCTGTTGTCGGCACTGGTATGGAAGGCAAGGCGGCAGTTGATTCAGGTGTATGTGTAGTTGCCAAGAAAGATGGTGTTGTAGAACGTTCAACATCAAAGGAAATTACAATTAAGTATGATGACGGTGAAAAGGAAACATACAAATTAATTAAATTTGCAAGAAGTAATCAGAGTAACTGTTATAACCAGAGACCTATAGTATTCAAAGGAGAAAGAGTAAAAGCAGGTGATGTAATTGCAGATGGAGCATCAACTGCAAATGGCGAAATTGCTCTTGGTAAGAATCCTCTCATAGGATTTATGACATGGGAAGGTTATAATTATGAAGATGCTGC
>JBJEMK010000077.1:0-14321 GCA_051879635.1 Eubacterium sp. | reverse complement strand
TAATGAAGACGACCACATGTTTGGATTAACGTGTGCAAAGAAGTATGGTGGGATTTACGTGCCACCTCACCAGGCAGTTATTCACCAGTTTGCAAGAGAAATGCTTGCAGGAGGCGGACGTATGATTCTTGGTTCGGACTCACATACCCGTTATGGAGCTTTGGGAACCATGGCAATGGGAGAAGGAGGACCTGAACTTGTTAAACAGCTTCTTTCACAAACATACGATATTAATATGCCACAGGTTGTAGGTATATATATGACAGGCAAGCCTGCAAAAGGCGTGGGTCCTCAGGATGTTGCGCTTGCAATTATAGGAGCAGTATTTGCCAATGGATATGTTAAAAATAAAGTAATGGAATTTGTTGGACCGGGTGTTAATAATCTTAGTGCAGACTTTAGAATAGGCGTAGATGTAATGACAACAGAAACGACATGCCTTTCTTCAATATGGAAAACAGACAATAAGATTAAAGAATTTTATGAGATTCATGGAAGAGCTGAAGATTATAAAGAACTTAATCCGGATGATTTAACGTATTATGATGGAATGGTATATGTTGACCTTGATAAAATAAAACCAATGATAGCAATGCCTTTCCATCCAAGTAATACTTATACAATAGAAGAACTTAATGAAAATCTTATGGACATTCTTGATGATTGTGAAAAGAAAGCTTTAGTAAGTTTAGATGGAAAAGTTGATTTTTCACTTAAAGATAAAGTACACGATGGTAAACTGTATGTTGAACAGGGAATTATTGCCGGATGTGCAGGTGGAGGTTTTGAAAATATATGTGATGCAGCAGATATTATACGCGGCAGGAGTATAGGTTCGGATGAATTCACTTTAAGTGTTTATCCTGCAAGTACTCCAATATATATGGAACTTGTAAAAAATGGCTCAGTTGCTGATCTTATGGCAGCAGGAGCTATTGTTAAGACAGCATTTTGCGGTCCATGCTTTGGTGCAGGAGACACACCGGCCAACAATGCGCTTAGTATAAGACATTCAACAAGAAACTTCCCTAATAGAGAAGGAAGTAAGGTTCAGAACGGACAAATATCATCAGTTGCGCTTATGGATGCCAGATCAATTGCGGCAACAGCAGCAAACAAGGGATTTTTGACGGCAGCAACAGATTTAGATATAGAATTCAGAGGACCAAAATATCATTTTGATAAGTCAATTTATGAGAACAGGGTATTTGATTCGCATGGAGTAGCAGATCCTTCAGTTGATATAAAATTTGGTCCAAATATAAAGGATTGGCCAAAAATGGTAGCTCTTACTGATAATCTGCTTCTTAAAGTAGTCTCAGAAATACATGATCCTGTAACTACAACGGATGAACTTATTCCTTCAGGAGAAACATCTTCTTACAGGTCTAATCCTTTAGGTCTTGCAGAATTTGCACTTTCAAGAAAGGATCCTTCATATGTAGGAAGAGCAAAAGAAGTACAGGCAGCAGAAAAAGCAAGAGAGGCAGGCAAATGTCCTGAATCAGCATTTGCGGAAATTGAACCTGTAATTAAGAATATTAAGTCAGTATTTCCTGATATAAATAATGAAAATCTTGGCATAGGAAGCACTATTTATGCAGTAAAGCCGGGTGATGGTTCTGCTCGTGAACAGGCGGCATCATGTCAGAAAGTTCTGGGCGGCTGGGCTAATATTGCACAGGAATATGCAACTAAAAGATATCGTTCTAATCTCATTAACTGGGGAATGCTGCCATTTATTTACGAAGATTCGGACATTCCATTTGCAAATGGCGATTATATTTTCATACCGGAAATTGCCAAAGCGGTAAGTGAAAAGAAATCTTGCATTAAGGCGTATATTGTAAATGATGAGCTTGTTCCTATTGAACTTAAACTGGGGGAAATGACAGATGACGAGAGAGAGATTATTCTCAAAGGCTGCCTTATAAACTATAATAGAAAATAAGAATAACTGCTATAGGAGAAGGAATATGGGTTTTATGACGAAGGATGACTGTTATTTATTTAATAACGGTATGCATTATGAAATATATGAAAAAATGGGTGCGCATATTATAACTGTAGATGGAGTAAAAGGCACAAATTTTGTAGTCTGGGCACCAAATGCAGTTACGGTAAGTGTTGTTGGGGACTTTAACGGATGGACAGGTTTTAATCACAATATGACCCAGATTGATACTACGGGAGTATGGCAATTGTTTATCCCCGGCTTGGGAGAGGGTGAGCTATATAAGTATGTTATTGTATCTAAGAGCGGCTCAACGCTTTATAAAGCTGACCCATATGCTTTTTTCTCTGAAGTAAGACCGGCAAATGCATCTATAATTGCTGATATTGATAACTATAAATGGAAAGATCAGAAGTGGATTACACAGCAGAGCAAAGAGAATCATTTCGATAAACCAATGTCAATATATGAAGTGCATCTGGGCTCGTGGAAAAAAGATTACAACCTTAATGAAGATGGATTTATTGACTATAGAAGAATGGCACATGAACTGGCAGATTATGTAACGGATATGGGATATACTCATATTGAGTTGATGGGAATAGCTGAGCATCCATTTGATGGTTCATGGGGATATCAGGTTACAGGCTATTATGCACCAACTTCCAGATATGGGAAACCGGCTGATTTTATGTATTTTGTGGACTATATGCATAATAAGGGTATTTCTGTAATTCTGGACTGGGTTCCGGCACATTTTCCAAGGGATGCGCATGGTTTAGCAATGTTTGACGGAACCCCTGTATATGAATATGCGGATACCAGAAAGGGAGAACATCCTGACTGGGGAACAAAAGTTTTTGATTACAGCAAAACTGAAGTAAAAAACTTTCTTATTGGGAATGCATTATTCTGGATAGGGAAATACCACATTGATGGGCTAAGAGTGGATGCAGTGGCATCAATGCTCTATCTGGATTATGGGAGACAGGCCGGACAATGGTGCCCAAATAAATATGGTGACAACAAAAATCTGGAGGCTATTGATTTTTTTAAGCAATTAAGTACTGTCGTGGGAGAACGATATAATAGAGCATATCTTATTGCAGAGGAATCAACGGCATGGCCTAATGTGACAAAACCGCCAAAAGAGAATGGGTTAGGATTTTCATATAAATGGAATATGGGCTGGATGCACGATTTTTTAGAATATATGAAACTGGATCCATATTTCAGAAAATTTAATCATAATTATATGACATTCGGGCTTACTTATGCTTTTAGTGAAAAGTTTATCCTTGTTCTTTCACATGATGAAGTGGTCCATTTGAAATGTTCTATGATTAATAAAATGCCTGGTTATGAATGTGATAAGTTTATGAATCTTAAAACAGCATATACGTTTATGTTTGGGCATCCGGGCAGAAAACTTTTATTTATGGGTCAGGACTTTGCACAGTTATCCGAGTGGTCAGAAGCAAGAAGTCTTGACTGGTATCTTCTTAACGAAAATAGTCATAAAGATATGCAGGAATATGTGAAAAAGCTATTACATATGTACAAAAAGTATCCTGCATTATATGCAGACAATAAAGAATATGACAGCTTTGAGTGGATTAATTGTAATGATGCAGATAGAAGCATTATCAGTTTTATTAGAAAGGATTCGCCTGATTATAATAAAGCACTTGCCTTTGTGTGCAATTTTACCCCGGTAGCAAGAGATGATTTTATGGTAGGAGTGCCTAAAAAAGGAACGTATAAAAGGGTGCTTACAACAATATCCGGAGAAGAAAATATTGTTAGATTAAAAGCAGAAAAAGGTGAATGTGATGGTATGCCATATCATATAAGCATTCCGTTGCAACCATATGAATCATTTGTATTGGAGTTTCCGGTAATAAGGAAACAGGGTAAAAGCATTAAAACAAAGGCTTGATGCTGACATAGGAGAAATATGAAAAAAAGATATATTTTTGCAACAATACTATTTTTAATATTAATAATAGTTGTTGGTGGAATACTTTGTATCGGAAAATTGTATGAAAGCAACAGACAAAAAGTAGAGGCATTGGACACAAATGTTATATCAGAATGTGTTATGCCGGATATACAAGTATATTATGGAGATTATGAAATAAACTCAATGAGCGGATATACCATGAACATGGATGTGGCATATATGAGGGATTCGCTTACTCCTGTTAACAGTAAAGGCAAGGTAAAGATAAAAATCAATACCAATGGCTCTGAAATCAAAAAAATAAGTTATGAATTAAGAGATATAGAAGACGGAAGGCTTATTGATAATGCACAGGTATCTGAATGGAATGTCAAAAACGGAACTATTTCACTTAAACTTGATATTACAAACATTATAAAAGAAAATACAGAATATATGATTTGTATAAATCTTTCAACAAAAGATTATGATAATATTTCATATTATACAAGAGTTATATATTTGCCTGATGAAACAGTAACGGCACAATTAGAGTTTTTGATGGGATTTTCTGATGCAACGTTTGATTATGAAAAAGCAAAAGATTATGTTGCATATTTAGAAACAGATAATAATGCAGACAATGATAATCTGGGAATTGTTTCTATTAATTCTAATTTTGACCAGCTTACATGGGGAGAACTGTCTCCTGAAAAGATAACTGATAACTCTATAGTAGTCAAAGAAATACAAGCTGATGATAATACAGGGGGACAGGCAGGTTCATATGAATTGTCTTATAAAGTAAAGACTGTAGATGGAGATGGGAAAGAAACCCTGTATTATGTTGTGGAAAATTATGTTGTATGGACATATATGGGGACTAATTATCTGCTGGATTATTACAGAACTGTTGATGAAGAATTTGTAGCAGATGGAGATGCAATAACAAAATCCGGCATAAATCTGGGAATACAATCAGAAGAGAAAATTACTGTTATAGAAAGTGAAGACAAAACAAAGGCAGCATTTGTTATTTCGGATGCGCTATATTATGTAGATTTAACTGATGGCGCAGTTGTTAAAGTATATGAGTTGGGACAACAAATGCATGGAAAGAGTGATATTCAGGAAATAGCAATAAATGATGATGGAAATCTGGAATTTATTGTTTATGGATATATGGGAAACGGAGAACATGCCGGTAAGAACGGAATAAGTGCCTTTACTTATGACGCCGAAAAAAATATTTCAAATGAAATTTTATTTATACCATATGATAAACCATATGATGTGTTAGAACAGGAAATAGGAGAATTATATTATATAAGTGATGAAGTTCTCTACATTCTTGTAGAATCATCCCTGAATTATATAAATCTGGTAACAAAGGAATGTGGGCAAAGTATTGTAGGACTTGAAAAAGGCAGTTATGCAATAAACGGAAAGCGTAATTTATTTGCTTACAACACAAATGGAAGTGTTTATGAGTCAGACAGTATTACTATTGTTAATTTTGATACAGGAAATCAAAAAGTAATTGAGGCCGGGGACGGATTTAAAATAAGAGTATGTGGATTTATAAATGATGATCTGGTATATGGTATTGCAAAAGAAAAAAATATAGAAATCAAAAAAAACGGAAATTCAATGTTTAATATGAGCAACCTGTATATAATGAATTCTGAATATGAAATAATTAAAACATATTCGCAGAAGAAAGTTCTTATAACAGATGTTGAAATAACAGAAACAATCATAAATCTTGAGCGTGTGAAAAATGGCGAAGTTATAACTGATGACCAGATTCTTTATAATACAGAAAAAGGAACAGGTGCAGCAGAACTGACTGCAAAGAATTATGATTCGAAGAAGAAACAGATAGTAATATCATTCCTTGTAACACAAAGTTCCATGTCAAGTCCAAAGATAAAAGATGTTAAAGAAGTGAAGGTTTCTTCATTAAATGAGCTTGATGTAAATATTCCGGATTCAGAAGAGATGGTATATATTGTCTACGGAAGAGGAAAAATAGCAGGAGTTTATGGAAATTATAAAAAGGCCAAATCACTTGCAGAAGATATTTCTGGTGTTGTCGTCAATGAAACAGGTAAAAAGGTATTTTGTTTTTTAGAAACATACAATAATTAAAATATATGAGAGGATAAAGTTATGTCAACAGCAAACATTTGTATTTTGATTGCCATTATTGTGTACCTGATTTTAGTTATAGGTATCGGCGTGGTATTTTCAAAATCTAACAAAACAACAGATGATTTTTATTTAGGAGGGAGAAAGTTAGGACCTTTTGTAACGGCCATGAGTGCAGAAGCCTCGGATATGAGCAGTTATCTGCTAATGGGATTGCCGGGACTGGCGTATACATTTGGTCTGGCAGAAGTAACATGGACAGCTATCGGATTGGCTATAGGAACTTATCTTAACTGGTTATTTGTAGCAAAGAGGTTGCGTAGATATACAGAGATTACAAACTCAACTACTTTGCCTGAGTTTTTCTCTAAGAGATTTCATGATAATCGTAAAATACTGTCTGTGATTGCAGCGTGCTTTATTATTATTTTCTTTGTTCCATATACAGCATCTGGTTTTTCTGCATGTGGTAAACTATTTGCAAGTCTTTTTGGGGCAGATTATGTTAAGGCTATGATTATTAGTGCTATTGTAATTACGGCTTACACTACATTAGGAGGTTTCCTGGCAGCCAGTACATCAGATTTTTTGCAGAGTATAGTTATGAGTATTGCATTGGTAATAGTATTGGCATTTGGTATTGTAAATGCAGGTGGTATCGGTGCAGTTGCAGATAATGCAAAAAGCATGATTGGATACTTGGATATGACCAAAGTTTATAATGGAGCAGGGGAGTCACTTGGTTCTTTTGGATTGATTCCGATTGTTTCGACACTTGCATGGGGCCTGGGATATTTTGGCATGCCTCATATTTTGTTGAGATTTATGGCCATTGAGGATGAAAAGAAATTAAAGCTTTCCCGTAGAATTGCTTCTATCTGGGCAGCAGTTGCTATGGCAGCAGCCATTTTAATTGGTATTATTGGAAATGCCCTCAGTAAATGTGGAGTGATTCCTGTGCTTGAAGATGGTGAGACTATTCTTGTTGCTATTGCAACAGCTATTAGTAAATATGGTGTCATTGCGGCACTGATTGCAGGCGTGATTTTAGCAGGTATTTTAGCGGCTACTATGTCAACAGCTGATTCACAGCTTCTGGCAGCATCGTCAAGTGTTTCGCAGAATATTGTAAAGGAAGTATTCTTTAAAAATATTAGTGAAAAAACAGCTATGATAATTGCCAGAATTACAGTTGTTGTTATTGCTGTTATTGCTGTATTTATTGCAAGAGATGCAAATAGTTCGGTGTTTAGAATTGTTTCTTTTGCATGGGCGGGATTTGGTGCCGTTTTTGGGCCAATAATTCTTTTCTCGTTATTCTGGAAAAGAACTACATTCCAGGGAGCTCTTGCCGGTATGGTAAGTGGAGGTATAATGGTATTTGTTTGGAAATATCTTATAAGACCTCTTGGTGGTGCTTTAGATATATATGAATTATTACCTGCATTTATTGTGGGAACTGTATTTATTGTGATTGTGAGTCTGCTTACATCTAAGCCTGATAATGCCATTGAAACAGAATTTGAAAAGGCTAAGGTTTACAAAAATATATAAAATAATATGAATCGAAGACGATACAAAATATATAAGGGCTGTCACACTTTTGTGCGACAGCCCTTTGAAATTATTGAAATATTAATGACTATAGTAATTCTATTACTTTGTAGTCAAGGTCTTCAACAGCTTTTTCAAGAATAGAATCTTCAACGGATTCTTTAAGTGTGACAACGGCTATGCCGGTTTCATGGCTTACGGAAGCTTCTTTTACCTGTGGAATAGCTTCTAATCCTTTCTTTACCGCTGCTTCACAGTGTCCACACATCATTCCATCAATTTTTATTGTTTTTGTCATAAAATTTTCCTCGCTTTCTTTATTATCTATAATGGTACTATGCTTTATATCAGTTTTAGGAGAACCATAATTAAAAAAGTTTAATCTAAGAGCATTTGTAACAACACAAAAGCTGGATATACTCATAGCTGCTGCTCCAAACATTGGATTAAGTTTTAATCCAAAAAACGGATACAAAACACCGGCAGCAAGTGGAATTCCTATTACGTTATATATAAAAGCCCAAAATAGGTTTTCATGAATATTTTTAAGGGTAGCTCTGCTTAGTTTTATGGCTGTAGGTACATCCATCAGACTGCTTTTCATAAGTACAATATCAGCTGCTTCAATAGCTACATCTGCGCCTGCACCTATCGCTATTCCTATATCAGCTCTGGTCAAAGCAGGTGCATCATTGATTCCATCACCTACCATTACCACTTTGTTGCCATCAGCAGATATATCTTTTATAACTGATTCTTTTCCTTCCGGCAGCACGCCTGCTACCACATCTTTTATTCCAACATCTTTCCCTATTGCATGGGCAGTTTTTTCATTGTCTCCAGTAAGCATTATAACCTTGATTCCCATATCATGCAGATTTCTAATTGCCTCTTTACTGTCTTCCTTTACAGAATCGGCAACAGCAATAATACCAAGCATATGCCCATCTATAGCAAAATAAAGGGGTGTTTTACCTTTTTCAGAAAGGTTTTCTCCGACTGTCTTTAAATCCTTTGAAACAGTTGCCTTTGTACATATATACTTAAAATTGCCTCCGGCTAATTCCTTTTCTTTATACTTTCCAACTAGTCCATTGCCAGGAAGTGCCTGAAACTCTGTAATATCAAATGATTGTACATTGTGTTTTATAGCACAGTCTATTACAGCGCGTGATAATGGATGTTCGCTTTGTTTTTCAAGGGATGATGCAAAATGTAGTAAAATTTGTTCCGGAGTTCCGTTTATTTCCTGCACAATTTTATCAATATTTTTTACAGCAATCAAATCGGTTACAATTGGTTTTCCGTTTGTAATAGTTCCGGTTTTGTCCAAAACTACGATGTCTGCCTTTCCTGCTTCTTCCAAAGAAACCGCTGTTTTAAATAGAATCCCTCTTTTTGCACCAACACCATTACCTACCATAATGGCTACAGGAGTAGCCAGACCTAATGCACATGGACAACTAATAACAAGAACAGAAATACCTCTGGCCAAAGCAAAACCAATACCCTCTCCTGCTGCAAGCCATACGCCAATTGTTACAATTGCAATGCAAATAACAACCGGAACGAAAATGCCGGATACGGAATCTGCTATCTTGGCAATAGGAGCTTTAGTTGCAGCTGCATCACTTACCATTTGTATAATCTGAGATAGAGTAGTATCCTCTCCAACCCGTGCTGCCCGGCATTTCAAAAAACCTGACTGATTAATTGTTGCTGAGGACACCATATCTCCCACTTTCTTATCTACCGGGATGCTTTCACCTGTAAGAGCTGATTCATCAACTGCACTTATCCCTTCTATTATAATCCCATCAACAGGAATGCTCTCACCTGGGCGAACGATAAAAATATCTTCTTTTTTTACCTGTTCTATAGGAACGGTTATTTCTTTTCCGTCCTGTAACAATACTGCTGTCTGTGGTGAGAGTTTCATAAGACTTTTTAATGCGTTGGTTGTTTTTCCCTTAGATATTGCTTCTAACATTTTGCCCAGCGTAATTAGTGTAAGAATCATGGCAGCTGATTCAAAATAGAATTCATGCATGTATTGCATAACAGTAGCATGATTACCATGTATCTGTGCATCTGTCATAGCAAATAGAGCATATGTGCTATATATGAAAGCTGCACTTGCGCCAAGTGATACCAGAGTATCCATATTTGGAGCTTTATGCCATAAGGCCGTAAATCCACTTATAAAGAACTTCTGATTAATTATCATAATTATGATTGTTAAGAGTAATTGTATCAATCCCATTGCAACATGATTATCTTCCAGAATGCCAGGCACCGGCCAGTTCCACATCATATGTCCCATAGAAAAATACATAAGAGGAATTAAAAAAATTAAAGAAAACAAAAATCTTTTAAAAAGTATAGAAGAAACAGAAGGATTTGTAGCTTTGGGAGAGTTGACATGGTTTTTTTCGCTTGCACCATATCCTGCTTTTGTTACTGCTTCTATAATATCTTCCGCAGAGGCACTACCTTCTACACTCATAGAGTTAGTCAACAGACTTACGGATACATCTGTAACGCCGGGGACTTTGGCAACAGACTTTTCTATTCGTGCACTACATGCAGCGCAACTCATACCAGTCACTAAGAATTTTTTCATTATATACCTCCGTTAGTCTACATTTAGCTATTTCATCAGCTTTTGTAACATTTCTACCAGCTCATCCACGACCTCATCATCTCCATTGCGAATACCGTCAGTCACACAGCTGTGAATATGATTTGATAATAATACTTTATTAAAACTGTTAAGAGCTGCATTGATTGCAGCAACCTGTGTTAAAATATCCACACAGTAGGCATCTTTTTCTATCATACCTTTAACGCCGCGTACCTGACCTTCTATACGATTTAAACGATGAATAAGGTCCTTATATTCTTCTGGTGGCCGGTTTTTCTTTTTACAACTGCAGTAGGCCGTATTTTTTTGATTTTTCATAGTATTTCCCTTTTTTATAAAATGATTTCATAATGTATTAGATATATATTATGTATACGTTCTGATTATATACCCCCACGGGGTATATTTCAAGCATAAATTGAAGAAATATGTAGATATAATTAGTTATTTCTGGTAAAATGTAAGAGAAATTTTGCGCGTTAATCCGTTTGAAGGAATTTTGTTACATTCATTGCTACTTCTCCGGATGCGACAGCAGAAGTATTGTTAAATAAAGGAGATTGAATGGATGATTGAAGTGATTACATATGTTAATAAGTTTATTAACAATATTGTATGGGGGTGGCCGGCACTAATACTTTTAGGATTCGTGGGTGTGTTAATGACATTTATGACCAAATTTTTTCAGGTCAGTCATTTTAAACATTGGATAAGTAAGACTATTGGTGCAATATTTAGAGATAAGCACATTACATCTCATACAACGGATGAGTCCATTTCTCAGTTTCAGTCTTTATGTACAGCATTGGCCGCTACTGTGGGAACAGGTAATATCGTAGGCGTTGCAGGAGCAATTGCTACTGGCGGACCCGGAGCAGTATTTTGGATGTGGATTATTGCATTCTTTGGAATGATGACCAATTATTCAGAGAATGTATTGGGAATTATGTACCGCCGAAAAAATGAGGCAGGTGAATGGTGCGGAGGTGCAATGTATTACCTTCGTGATGGTCTTGGAGCCAAGAAAGGGTGTAAGAGGATTGGCGCTATATTAGCAACAATGTTCGCCTGTTTTTGTCTACTGGCATCCTTTGGTATTGGTAATATGAGCCAGGTAAACAGTATGGTTTCTAATGTAAAGACAGCATTTAATATCCCACCTATAGTTACAGGAATCTTTCTTTTAATTGGCATAGGGTTAGTTGTTATTGGTGGTATTAAGCGTATTGCAGCCATTACAGAGAAAGTTGTACCTTTTATGGTAGTTGTATATTTGATGGGAACTATTGTTATTATAATTATGCATGCATCAACTATTCCTGCAGTATTTGTATCTATTTTTAAGGGTGCGTTTGCTATGAAGTCTGTGACAGGTGGTATAGTAGGAGCAGGTATTGCGACTGCAATGAAATGGGGATTTAAACGAGGAGTATTTTCTAATGAGGCAGGCCTTGGCTCTTCTGTTATGGTTCATTCTAATTCTAATGTAAAGGAACCGGTACATCAGGGTATGTGGGGAATATTTGAAGTGTTTGCAGACACTATTATTGTATGTACACTGACCGCCGTTACTATTCTTTCCTCCGGTGCTATTGACTTGGAGACGGGTAAAATGACAGCAGTAGCAGAGAAAATAGGTTCGAGTTCACTTATGAGTTATTCATTTGGACAAACATTTGGACAAATCGGTACAGCATTTATTGCTTTAGCAATTTTGTTGTTTGCATATTCTACTGTCCTTGGATGGAGTCATTATGGTTCTAAGGCATTTGAATATTTGTTTGGAACAAAGTCGGTTATTATATATCGTATTATATTTGTAATGATGGTACTCTGTGGAGCTGTTTTAAAAGCTGATCTTGCATGGGATATTTCAGATACATTCAATGGTTTGATGATGCTTCCTAACCTGATTGGTGTATTGGTATTGTCTCCGGTAGTTATAAGGGTTACGAAGAATTATGTTGCCCGTAAGATTCATGGTGAAAAAATTGAACCAATCCTGTCTGCATTTGAAGATGTTCAGAACGAACAGAAGGCAGCAATTATTGCAGATGGTGATGAAGAATAGACTTGTAAAGAGAAGTAATCCACTCAAGGACTGAGGGATTTAGGGAGAACGAAGCGGACTTATCCGCTTCGTTCTATTTTATATCATAGGAAAGTTCTTTGAACTTACCTATGATATAAAACGCTCCGCTAAGGATTATACAGCTGCTATTTCAAATTTTCAGGATTCAGACATTCAAGTTCAGGAATAACAAATCTGCCATCTTTTCTGATAAGAACATCATCAAAATAGATTTCACCGCCACCGCATTCAGGTGTCTGAATACATACAAGATCCCAATGAATTGCCGAATGATTTCCGTTAGGAGCTTCATCATAGCAGTTGCCGGGAGTAAAGTGGAATGAACCGGCAATTTTTTCATCAAATAAAATATCTTTCATTGGTTTAGTAACGTATGGATTTACACCAAGAGCAAACTCACCAATATATCTTGCACCTTCATCAGTGTCAAAAACCTTGTTAATTCTTGTAGTATCATTTGAGGTAGCATTTACTATTTGTCCATCTTTAAATGTAAGAGAAACATTTTCAAAAGTAAATCCTTGAAGAACGCTAGGCGTATTATATGTTAAAGTTCCATTAACAGAATTTCTTACGGGAGCAGTATAAACCTCTCCGTCAGGTATATTCATATTACCGGCACAGGGAATTGCAGGAATATCCTTTATGGAAAAAGACAAATCTGTACCAGGACCTGTAATGTGTACTCTGTCAGTTTTATTCATTAATTCAACTAAAGGCTCCATAGCTTTGGCCATTTTTGAATAATCAAGGGTACAAACATCAAAATAAAAATCCTCAAAGGCTTCGAGGCTTGTATTGCTAAGCTGAGCCATAGAGTAATTTGGATAACGAAGGACAACCCATTTAGTATGTGGAACACGAATACCATGGTGTACAGGTGTTTGGTACAGGCGTTCATAAAGTGCCATTTTTTCGCCGGGAACGTCTGAAAGTTCTGAAATATTATCTGTTCCACGTACACCCACATAACAATCCATTTTACTCATCTCAAGTCCATCAATCTCAGCCATAAGTTTCATTTGCTCTTTGGTACAATGCAATAAAATTTCACGAAGAGTTGAATTGTCTGTATAATGTACAAAAGGCACGCCGCCTGCAGCATACACTTCTTTAATAAGCTGTTTTGCCAGATCTTTAGTAGAATCACCAATATGGTGAATATATACTTTTTCTCCTTTTTGCACTTTCATTGAATAATTTACAAGATTGTGTGCAAGTTTAATAATTCTGGAATCCATAATATAAGCCTCCTTAAGTTTGGTAGAAATACCAAAAGATACCTTAATTTTAGTGCACAAACGGGTAGTTGTAAAGGGGTGCTTTCAATTGACACCCATTTTTATAAATAGTATAATTAAAATATTATTTAATCGGGAGATAAAGCAATGAATCTTATTACAGTTAATGAAATATATAAAGAACCGGATAAATATGCAGATAGTAATGTGAAGCTGGGAGGATGGGTAAGAAGCATCCGCGCCTCCAAAACATTTGGATTTATTGTTATATCTGATGGTTCCTGTTTTAATACAATTCAGATAGTATATAGTGATAGAATGAGTAATTTTGCAGCGATTGCCAAATTGAATGTTGGAGCAGCAATTATAATAAAAGGTAAACTTATACTTACTCCTGAGGCAAGACAGCCATTTGAGGTTCAGGCAGATGAGATAGATATTGAAGGAGACAGTACCCCTGATTATCCACTTCAAAAGAAGAAGCACAGCTTTGAATATCTCAGAACTATTTCTCATTTAAGACCAAGAACAAATACTTTTCAGGCGGTATTCAGGGTGCGTTCACTTATAGCATTTGCTATCCACAAGTATTTTCAGGAGCAGGGATTTGTTTATGTGCATACTCCATTGATTACAGGGAGTGATTGTGAGGGAGCAGGTGAAATGTTTCAGGTAACTACGCTTGATTTAGACAATCAAACGCCATCGCGGCCAAATTCTGATCGCCCGTCAGCGCGAACACG
>JBJEMK010000076.1:0-14409 GCA_051879635.1 Eubacterium sp. | reverse complement strand
ATCATAGGAAATTTCTTTGAACTTCCCTATGATATAAAACGCTCCGCTAAGGATGCGCAGCTCGCGGAGAGGAAGTTATGCTAACGCAACCGCTCGCGCGCGAAGTGTCGCTTGAGACACTTTGTTCTATCATAGCAAAGTTCTTTATAAAAATTTTGAAAGGATGTGAAGAATATGTATTATTATAAAGAAAAGAAAGAAACGGTTCTTAATCAATTAAGGACCGGGGCAAATGGTCTTACAAAAGAAGAAGTGGCAAAAAGACTGCAAAAATATGGAATGAATGAGATTGAAGAAGAGAAAAAAAAGAGTGTTGCGCAGGTGTTTTTTCTTCAATTTGCTGATTTACTTGTGGTTATTCTTATAGTATCAGCAATAATTTCAGCTGCTACAGGAAATGTAGAAAGTGCAATAGTAATACTTTGTGTAATTACATTAAATGCAATACTTGGAACGGTTCAGCATTTTAAAGCAGAAAAGTCACTTGATAGCTTAAATAAAATGTCTGCACCAATGGCAAGGGTTGTAAGGGATGGTATTGCTTGCGAAATACCGGCACGGGAAATCTGCCCGGGTGACATATTGATGGTTGAAGCCGGTAATATTGCTGCTGCTGATGGGCGTATAATTGAAGCAGCGTCGCTTATGGTTAATGAAAGCAGTCTTACAGGTGAAAGCGACTCTATTGAAAAAACAGACAAAAAAATAGAAGCGGTCCCTGATAAGGAAATTATGCTCGGAGATCGAATTAATATGATATATTCAGGCTCGCAAATTACTGCAGGTCGTGGAGTTGTTGTGGTTACAGAAACAGGTATGAATACTGAAATAGGAAAAATCGCAACATTAATCAATACTGCTCAAAGAAAGAAAACTCCTTTACAAAGAAAATTAGATGATTTCAGCAAGTCACTTGCAATAATTATAATTATAATATCTGTTATTGTAATGGGACTTTCTATGCTGCGTGGAGAAAAGATAATTGACGCACTCATGTTTGCAGTTGCACTTGCTGTTGCAGCCATTCCCGAAGCATTAAGTTCCATTGTTATGATTTCACTTGCACTGGGAACACAAAAAATGGCCAGAGAAAATGCTATTATTAAAGATTTAAAGGCAGTCGAGGGGCTGGGGTGTGTAAGTATAATATGTTCAGATAAAACAGGAACACTTACTCAAAATAAGATGACTGTTCGTGAGATTTATTATGAAAATAAATATGAGAATATTGAAAAATCTGAATATAAAAATATTGAAAATAATCGACTGTTTATTTCTATGATACTTTGTAATGATGCGATTTATACTGAAGATAATGTGATTGGCGACCCAACCGAAACAGCACTGCTTGAGTGCTGTGATGGTGAATGGTGTAAGAAAGTGCGCAAACAATACCCACGGTTGTCTGAAATACCTTTTGACAGTAACCGTAAAATTATGTCAACGGCACATAATATTGACGGGAAATTAATAATGATTACAAAAGGGGCTACTGATGTTCTAGTGGATAAACTTGATTATATATATGAAAAAGGTTCTGTATGTAAGATTACAAGCAACGATATAAAAAAGATAAAAGCCGCAAATAAACTTTTTTCAGAAAAAGGCATGCGAGTATTATGTTTTGTGGAAAAATGTATTGACGAGTGTGGCAATATTGGAATACAAGATGAATATGGATATACTTTTATTGGTCTTGCAGCAATGACAGATCCACCTCGTGCAGAAAGTATTGCAGCTGTTGCAGATTGCAAAAGAGCCGGAATAAAGCCTATTATGATAACAGGTGATCACAAAATAACAGCTACTGCAATAGCTAGAGAAATAGGAATATTTGAAGATGAAGATATAGCTTTAGATGGAGCAGAGCTTGAATGTATTAGTGATAATGAACTCATAAAACTTCTTCCAAGAGTTTCTGTTTATGCAAGAGTTTCTCCAGAACACAAAATTCGCATAGTTACCTTGTGGCAGGAACTTGGACACATTGTTGCAATGACAGGAGATGGAGTAAATGATGCTCCTGCATTAAAGAAAGCAGATGCAGGTATTGCTATGGGTATAACGGGTACTCAGGTAAGTAAGGATGCTGCGTCAATTATACTTGCTGATGATAATTTTGCAACAATTGTAAAAGCTGTTTCTAATGGCAGAGCAATTTATCAGAACATAAAAAATTCAATAAAATTTCTGCTATCAGGAAATATCGCAGGAATTATTTCGGTATTATATACTGTAGTCTTGGGACTGCCAATGCCTTTTACAGCAGTACATCTCTTGTTTATAAATTTACTGACAGATTCATTGCCTGCAATTGCTATTAGTATGGAACCTGCAGACAGAGATATTATGAAAAATATGCCTAGAAAACCGGATGAAAGTATGCTTGATAAAAAAATAATGACTTCTGTATTTTTACAGGCTATACTATTCGCAACAGGTACAATAACGGCTTATTATATAGGAATACAGACTGGCATTGAAACTGCAAGGACAATGGCATTTTCAACACTTTGCCTTGCAAGGCTTTTTGGATGTTTTAACTGCAGGGGAGAAAAACCATTAATAAAACTTAAGTTTAAGAGTAATCCTTTCTGTATTCTGGCTTTTTTGGCAGGTATTGCTTTCCTTTGTTCAGCACTTTTCATAACGCCGCTTCATGGACTGTTTGATATTACAATCTTGGATATTAATAAGTTATTTTCAATATTTTGCCTTGCACTAGCTCCAAATCTGATAATTCAAATATGGAAACTGATAAAATATTATATATATTAATTTTTATTGCAAAAGCAGACAATATTTAGTATATTAATTATTGGATGTAAAGGAGGTAACCTGCATTGGATAAAACAATTGTAGCACTTGATTGCATGGGTGGTGATAATGCACCGGCAGAGATAGTAAAAGGTGCCATAGACGCTGCATGTAAAGATAATAATATATATATTAAAATGCTTGGTAATGAACAACTTATAAGGGATGAATTATCAAAATATTCATACAATACGGAGCAGATTGAGGTTATTAATACAACAGAAGTAATCGAGACAGGAGAACCACCTGTTCAGGCAATACGTAGCAAGTCAGATTCATCTATTGTTGTAGGGCTCAAACTTGTCAAAGATAATAAAGCCGATGCATTTGTATCAGCAGGAAGTTCAGGAGCAATACTCGCAGGAGGCCAGTTGATTGTTGGGCGTATAAAAGGTATTGAACGTCCTCCACTTGCACCATTTATTCCGACTAATAATGGAGTTTCTCTTTTAATTGATTGCGGGGCCAATGTTGACGCAAAAGCATCACAACTGGTTCAGTTTGCTTTAATTGGTTCAATATATATGGAACATGTAATGGGCATTAAAAATCCAAGAGTGGCAATTGTTAATATTGGCATGGAGGATGAAAAGGGTAACGCTCTTGTAAAATCAACAAAACCATTGTTGGAAAATACAGAAGGAATTAATTTTATTGGCAATATTGAGGCAAGAGATATTCCTAATGGATATGCTGATGTAATAGTCTGTGAGGCATTTGTCGGTAATGTTATTTTAAAATTCTATGAAGGTGTTGGAAATCTTATGATGTCAAAACTAAAGACCTGCTTAACGAGTTCAATAAAAAACAAAATAGGGGCAGCATTAATATTACCTTCATTAAAGCATACTCTTAAAGCATTTGATACAAAACAATATGGAGGGGCTCCTCTATTAGGACTTAATGGTCTTGTTGTAAAAACTCATGGAAGTTCTAAGTCAGTTGAAGTCTCTAATTCAATATTACAGTGTGTTACATTTAAAGAGCAAAATATCAACAAGATAATTTCAGAGAAAATTAATACAAAATAATTAATAATTATTACAATAAATAATAAAAGATTAATATAAATAAAATATAATTGGAGGTTATTATGGAATTTGAAAAATTAGTAAAAGCAATCACTGACGTTTTGGATATTGCACCAGATGAGATTACTGAAGATACAGAGTTTGTAAATGATTTAGGGGCAGATTCTTTAGATGTGGCAGAAATTATTATGAGTATTGAAGATGAATTTAAAATCAGAATACCTGATAATGAACTTGAATCAATTGTAACAGTTGGGGAAGCAGTAGAAAAAATAAAAAACGAAATTAATAAATAAGAGCAAAAAGCCCTTTGTGGGGCTTTTTGCTATGAGTGGAGGCAATAGTGGCTTATTGTACTGAATTAAGTTCTGAAAGTATAATGGAACTTGAAAAATTAATTAAATATAAATTTAAAGATAAAAAATTGCTTTCAAATGCACTTACTCACAGTTCCTATGCGAATGAGCATAAGAAGTATGACATTAAGGATAATGAACGTCTGGAATTTCTGGGAGATGCGGTACTGGAACTTATTTCAAGTAAATTTTTATATGATGAATACACAACAATGCCGGAAGGGGATATGACAAAGCTTAGAGCAGCTCTTGTTTGTGAACCTACACTTGCACTCGATGCCAGAACATTTATGCTTGGCAAATATCTTTTGTTAGGCAACGGTGAAGATGCAGCCGGTGGAAGATACAGGGATTCGGTTGTGTCAGATGCTCTTGAGGCATTGATTGGTGCCATTTATATTGATGGTGGTATAAAAAGTGCAGAAAAGTTTATTAGGGAGTTTATTCTAAACGACATTGAAAATAAGAAATTATTTAATGACAGTAAAACACATCTTCAGGAAATAGTTCAGGCTAAAACGGAAGATGTGTTATCATATGAAGTTGTTTCGGAAGAAGGCCCGGCACATGATAAAGTATTTACTGTAGAAGCCAGGCTTGCAGATACTGTAATCGGAACAGGTAGAGGAAGAAGTAAAAAAAGTGCAGAACAAAATGCTGCATATGAAGCTATAAAATTGTTAAGATGAGGACATAAGCACTAAAATTAATAAAAACACTAAGATAAAATATCAGAACAAGAGGTAACAATGTATTTAAAAAGTATTGAAATTCATGGATTCAAATCATTTGCAAATAAAATTAATTTTGAATTTCACAACGGAATAACAGGAATAGTAGGCCCTAACGGAAGCGGGAAAAGTAATGTGGCAGATGCAGTAAGATGGGTACTGGGCGAGCAAAAAATTAAACAACTTCGTGGTGCTAAAATGGAGGATGTTATTTTTTCAGGTACAGAAAACAGAAAACCATTAGGTTTTGCTTTTGTTGCAATAACATTAGACAACTCAGATCATAAGCTTGCCATAGATTATGATGAGGTCACTGTATCAAGGCGCTTGTACCGTTCGGGGGAGAGCGAGTATCTAATTAACGGAACGGTTGTCAGACTAAAAGATATAAATGAATTGTTTTATGATACCGGTATTGGTAAAGAAGGTTATTCGATTATTGGGCAAGGGCAGATAGATAAGATTCTAAGCGGAAAACCGGAAGACAGGCGTGAGTTATTTGATGAAGCAGCAGGTATTGTCAAGTTTAAAAGACGTAAAAATGCTGCTGTAAAAAAACTTGAGGACGAGAATCAAAATCTTACAAGAGTTGAAGATATTTTATCTGAACTGGAAAGACAGGTAAAGCCACTTGAGAAGCAGTCAGAGGTCGCTAAAAAGTATCTGTCTTTTAAAGATTCGTTAAAGACAAATGAAATAAATTTATTCCTTATAGATATTGATAATATTAAAAAGCAGACAGAACAAATAGAAAATAAACTTTCTATTGCTCAGTCACAATATGACCGGACAAACGACAGTCTGGAGCAGACAAAACTTGAATATACAAAGTTGGATTCAATGATTGAGAAGTTGAATCAGACTATTGATGAAAAGAAAAATCAATTAAATGATACCAATATTAAAAAAGAAAAACTGGAAAACCAGATCATGCTTCTTAATGAGCAGATTAACTCAGCACGTTCAAATGATGAATTTTTGACGGCTAGAATAGCATCTTTATCACAAAATCTTGCCGAAAATGAAACTCAAAAAAATAATCTTGAATCTGAAAAAGCAGATATTGAGATTCAATTAAAGGAATTAATACAAAAGCAGGAAAATATGGCAGTTCTTTTGTCGGCTGACAATGAAGCCATTGAAGAATTATCACTTTCCATTGAAAATTATAAAGCAGAAATAATTGAATTACTTAATGCTAAATCACAGGTAAAGTCAAACATCCAAAGATGTGATACCATGATAGAACAAATTAATATCAGAAAAGCTGAACTTAATTCTAAATTGGTAAAATTCCAGAGTGAGAAGAATATACAGGAAACAGTAATTAATGATTTAGAAAATGATTTAAAGTCTGTTAATAGTGATATTATAAATATTAATAAAAATATTGAAAAAATAAATTTGCAGTTAAATGATTTAAAAAAGACTAATGGAGAATTAGTTAAAAGTATTGAAGTAAATCAGGCAAATTATCATCGAAATAAATCACAGCTGGAAGCTTTAAAAAATATTACTGAAAGATATGAAGGATACGGTAACAGCATTAAGAAGATAATGGAATTAAAGGATTCTAAATCAGGAATAATAGGTGTTGTTGCAGATATAATAAAAGTTGACAAAAAATATGAAACAGCTATTGAAACGGCGCTTGGTGGCAATATTCAAAATATTGTTACCAATACAGAGACAACAGCTAAAGAGCTTATTGAGTATTTAAAGAAAAATAAACTCGGACGAGCTACATTTCTTCCACTTTCCAGCATGACCGGAAAAACAGGCTTTAATGCAGCAGATGCGCTTGATGAAAAGGGTGTTCTGGGGCTGGCAAGCGAGCTTGTAAATATAAAAAAAGAATATTCAGGTGTTGCAAAATATCTTTTGGGCAGAATTATAGTAGTTGATACTATTGATAATGCTATTATGCTGGCACGAAAATATAAATATTCTTTGCGCATTGTCACACTCGAAGGTGAGTTCTTAAATGCCGGAGGGTCGATGACTGGTGGTTCATACAAAAACCAGAGTAATCTTCTTGGAAGAAGACGAGAAATTGAAGATATTGAAAGAGAATTAGAAAGGTTAAAGTCAGAAAAAGATTTTGCCGCCAAAGACCTCCTTTCCATACAGAGCCAGATAAGTGTTGTTTCAGAGGAACTGGAAAAATTAAATTCAGCTTTACAGGAACAATATTTATTGCAAAATACAATAAAACTTAATTTAAATCAGGCAGGAGCAAAAAAGCAGGAAATAATTGACAGCTACAAGGATTTTACAGAGCAAAGCAATGATATTTCCAATAAAATTACTGATATTAATAAGAATAGTGAACAATTAAATGCTGAACTTGAAAGCTGGGAAGAACGAAACGGACAGTTAGAAGAATTGATTAAGGAATCCTCACAAAAACTGTCAGAATTAAAAGAAAACTCAGGCGAGCATTTAAAAATTGCTGAGGATATTAAATTAGAAATAGCATCTGTCAATCAAAAACATGATTTTGTTGTAGAGAATATTAGTAGAGTTCAAAATGAAATTAATAAATATAATGCTGAATATGATACAATAAAGGCAGATTCAAAAGAAGCAGCAACAGAAATAGATGCTAAGTCAGAGGCAATTGAATCAATAAAAAAAGAAATAATGATTATTTCTGATAACTATAGTAATTATGAAAAGGAATTGAGTGCTTTACAGAGTACAAAAGAAGCACAAATGCAAGAGCATAAAGATTTCTTTGCCAAAAGGGAAGAATTAGCTACCAGAGCAAATGATTTGGATAAAGAAATATATAGATTATCAAATCAGCTGGAGAAATTAGAAGATTCCGGCGAAGCGAAAATGGACTATATGTGGAATGAATATGAAATTACATATGGTTCAGCCTTGGAGCTTAGAAAAAATGATTATAATGACCGTAATGTAATTAACAGAGCAATAGGAGAATTAAAGTCTGAAATAAAAAAGCTGGGCGATGTTAATGTAAATTCAATTGAGGAATATAAAGAAGTATCTGAAAGATACCAATTCATGAATTCACAGCATAATGATATTATTGCAGCTAAGGAAAATCTGATGGGCATCATTCAGGAACTTGATACAGGCATGCGTAAGCAGTTTAAAGAAAAATTTGCTGAAATTACTAAAGAATTTGATGTTGTATTTAAGGAATTGTTTGGTGGCGGTAAAGGAACTATTGAACTAACCGGTGATGAAGATATTCTTGAAGCAGGAATAAATATTATATCGCAGCCTCCCGGCAAAAAATTACAGAATATGATGCAGTTATCAGGTGGCGAAAAAGCACTTACTGCCATATGCCTTTTATTTGCAATACAAAATTTAAAGCCATCTCCATTTTGTCTGCTTGACGAAATAGAAGCGGCACTTGACGGGACAAATATTACAAGATTTGCTGAATATCTGCACAAGCTTACAAAGAACACCCAGTTTATTGTTATTACACATAGAAGAGGAACGATGTCAGCTGCTGACAGATTATATGGAATAACTATGCAGGAAAAAGGAATATCAACGTTAGTTTCTGTAGATCTTTTGGATAAAGAACTTGTAAAGGAAGAAGAAGGAGAACTTTCATAATGGAACAGGAAAATAAAGGCTTTTTCAACAGACTTTTTAAAGGGTTATCAAAAACCAGAGATTCCATAACATCAGGACTTGATTTGATTTTTTCCGGATTTTCTAATATTGATGATGACTTGTATGAAGAATTAGAAGAAATTCTTATAATGAGTGATATAGGCGTCAATACAACAATGAAAATTATTGATGAATTAAAAGACTCAGTAAAACAAAATCACATTAAAAAACCTGATGAATGCAGGGAATTACTTATTGACATTATCAAAAAACAGATGTATCTTGAAGAGAATACATATGATTTTGAAAATAAAAAGTCGATTGTTTTAATTATAGGAGTAAATGGAGTAGGCAAGACAACAACTATTGGAAAACTGGCAGGACAGTTGAGAGCAAATAATAAGAAAGTATTACTTGCAGCTGCCGATACATTCAGAGCTGCCGCAACAGAACAGTTAAAAATATGGGCAAACCGTTCAGGGGCCGATATTGTTGCAGCACAAGAGGGTGCTGATCCGGGAGCAGTCATATTTGATGCAATTTCATCAGCTAAAAGCAAGGATACAGATATTATTCTTTGTGATACTGCAGGGCGTCTTCATAACAAGAAAAATCTTATGGATGAATTAAAGAAGATTGATAAAATAATTTCCAAAGAATACAGTGATGCTTACAGAGAAAATCTTATAGTTCTTGACGCTACTACAGGACAGAATGCATTATCGCAGGCAAAGCAATTTATGCAGGTTACAGATATAACAGGAATTATATTAACAAAAATGGATGGAACAGCAAAGGGAGGCATTGCTGTGGCAATTCAGTCCGAGTTGGGAATTCCCGTAAAATATATTGGTGTCGGGGAGACAATTGAAGATTTGCAGAAATTTAATGCAGACAGTTTTGTTGACGCTATGTTTGATGTATCTTATAACGAATAGAAGGTAAGTATTATGAACGAAAAAAAAATGACTCTTGAAAAATTTGAAGAAGCTGCTGAAACAGTTAATAAGGTTACACTTGCAACAAATCTTATTTATAGCGATTATTTTAGTGGACTAACAGGAAATAAAGTTTATTTAAAACCTGAAAATATGCAGTTTACCGGAGCATACAAACTCAGGGGAGCATATTATAAGATTAGCACTTTATCACAGACAGAAAGAGAAAAGGGACTTATAACTGCATCTGCAGGAAATCATGCGCAGGGAGTAGCGTATGCCGCAAAGCTTTATGGCGTTCAGGCAACAATTGTTATGCCTACAGTAACACCATTAATGAAAGTAAATCGTACTAAAAGTTATGGTGCACAAGTAGTACTTCATGGAGATGTTTATGATGACGCATGTGCTTATGCATATAAACTTGCAGAAGAAAATGGTTATACATTTATACATCCGTTTGATGATGTAGATGTTGCAACAGGGCAGGGAACAATTGCAATGGAAATTGTCAAAGAGCTTCCTACAGTTGATTATATACTTGTACCAATTGGTGGCGGCGGACTGGCTGCCGGAGTAAGTACTTTGAGTAAATTGCTCAATCCTAATATAAAGGTAATAGGTGTTGAACCGGCAGGAGCTGCATGTATGAAAGCTTCACTAGAAGAAGGGAAAGTTGTCACACTTCCAAGCGCGATGACCATTGCAGATGGTACCGCAGTAAAGACACCGGGAAATATGACTTTTGAATATGTCAGAAAAAATATTGATGACATTATTACAATTGAAGATGAAGAACTAATAGATGCATTTTTGGACATGGTAGAAAATCATAAAATGATAGCAGAAAATTCAGGTCTTCTGACAGTTGCAGCACTTAAACATTTGAATTGCGAAGGGAAAAAGATTGTTTCAATTTTAAGTGGCGGAAATATGGATATTATAACAATGTCTTCAACATTACAGCATGGACTGATACAAAGAGGGCGGATATTTACAGTTTCTGTACTGCTGCCTGACAAACCCGGAGAACTTACGAGAGTTTCTGCAACAATAGCCAAAGCTCAGGGAAATGTCGTAAAACTTGAACATAATCAGTTTGTAAGTATTAATCGTAATTCAGCGGTTGAATTAAGGATTACTTTGGAAACATTTGGTCATCAGCATAAGAAAGAAATAATGGAAACACTGGAAAGAGAAGGATACAGACCTCGTGAAGTAAGACCAAATTTATAATTCAATATAATATATTGCAAAAAATAATATGCAGGTGTCAAGAAAAAATACTTGACACCTGCATGTGTTTATAATACAATACAGTTTGTATTGTTAAAGGGAAGGTGTGCCATGGATAAAATTTTTAAACAATCTTTATTGTATGATTTCTATGGTGAACTTTTAACTAATCATCAGAAGCGTATATTTGAAGATTTTGTACTTAATGATTTGAGTTTATCAGAGATAGCCCTGGAACAGGGTATTTCACGTCAGGGCGTGCATGATAATATAAAACGCTCAAATAAGATACTGGAGGATTATGAATCTAAACTGCATTTAGTTGAGCGTTTTATAAAAACCAAAAAAGATGTAGAAAAGATATGTATACTTGCAGATAAAATCAGCGAATTTGACTCTGAAGAATCAAAAGAAGCCATAGAACAGATTAAAAGACTGGCTTCTGATATTTCATCTAATATGTAATTAATATAATGGAGGTATCGGCGTGGCATTTAACAGCTTATCCGATAAATTACAAAATATATTTAAAAATCTTAGGAGCAAGGGAAGGCTTACTGAAGAAGATGTCAAAGCTTCAATGAAAGAAGTAAAGTTGGCGTTGTTGGAAGCTGATGTAAGCTTTAAGGTTGTAAAGCAGTTTATTAATTCAGTAACTGAGCGTGCTATCGGTCATGATGTTATGAATTCTCTTACTCCCGGTCAGATGGTTATAAAAATTGTTAATGAAGAACTGACTGCACTTATGGGCTCTGAAGTAACTGAAATATCTCTAAAACCATCAAATGAAATTACCGTAATTATGATGATGGGGCTTCAGGGAGCAGGTAAAACTACAACTGCTGCAAAGCTTGCCGGGAAATACAAGGCAGAAGGTAGAAAACCATTATTAGCTGCATGTGATATTTACAGACCTGCAGCAATTGAACAGTTAAAGGTAAATGGCAATAAGCAAGGGGTTCCGGTGTTTGAAATGGGCACGGAAAATAGTGTAGTTAATATTGCAAAAGCAGCCTATTCGCATGCACAGAAGAATGATAATAATATATTAATTATTGATACAGCAGGACGACTTCATATTGATGATGAACTGATGGATGAACTTGTGTCTCTTAAGAATGAATTGTCTGTTGATTCAGCTATTTTAGTTGTTGATGCAATGACAGGGCAGGATGCAGTTAAAGTAGCATCGTCATTTGATGAAAAAATTGGAATAGATGGTGTGATACTTACCAAGCTTGATGGTGATACCAGAGGTGGTGCTGCACTTTCAATTAAGGCTGTTACAGGAAAACCAATTCTTTATGCAGGCATGGGCGAGAAACTGTCAGATCTTGAAAAATTTCATCCAGACAGAATGGCTTCCAGAATTCTGGGTATGGGAGATATACTGACTCTGATTGAGAAGGCAGAAAATTCAATAGATAAAGATAAAGCCAAAGATTTAGAAAAGAAGATAAAGAAAGCAGATTTGGGATTTGATGATTATCTTGAATACATGAATCAGATAAAAAATATGGGAGGTATTGCAGAACTTCTCAATATGATGCCTGGAATGGGTACTCAGATTACAGATGATATGATTCCGGATGAAAAGGCTTTGGGAAGAGTTGAAGCAATAATTTATTCAATGACTCCTAAAGAACGAGCTAATCCTGATATACTCAATCCTTCCAGAAAAGGAAGAATTGCAAAGGGAGCAGGAGTAGATATAAGTGAAGTAAACAAGCTTGTGAAGCAGTTTGAACAGGCACGGAAGATGATGAAAACACTTCCGGGAATGATGAATGGAAAAAACAAACGGTTTCGTGGAATGAAACTACCTTTTTAAGAGATTAAAATATTAGAAGATATTCTAACATTTTAACATATATACAAAACCTAAGGAGGTGAAAGTAATGGCAGTAAAAATCAGATTAAAGAGAATGGGACAGAAAAAGGCTCCTTTCTACAGAATCATAGTAGCAGATTCAAGATCACCTAGAGATGGAAGATTCATAGAGGAAATTGGAACATATGATCCTACTAAAGATCCAAGTGTATACAATGTAAATGAAGAAGCTGCAAAAAAATGGTTATCACAGGGCGCTCAGCCTACAGAAACTGTTGGCAAGATTTTCAAAATGGCCGGTATTGAGAAATAGTATTGAGGTAAGGTGATATTATGAAAGAATTAGTAGAAGTTATTGCGAAAGCATTAGTGGATTCACCTGACGAAGTTGTAGTTACTGAAAAAGAAACTGACAAATCAATATTAATCGAGCTGAAGGTTGCTCCTGATGATATGGGTAAGGTTATCGGTAAACAAGGCCGAATTGCCAAAGCTATTCGTTCAGTTGTTAAAGCGGCAGCTTCTAAGGGCGACAAAAAGGTTATTGTTGAAATCATGCAGTAACAAAATGGTGCATAAAACTATCAGAGACTGGCAATGCCAGTCTCTTGTAACATTTAAAATTAGTTAAAGGATATTTATGAAAAGTGATTTATTAAGAGTTGGGGTTATTTCTAATACGCATGGTATAAAAGGTGAAATAAAAGTATTTCCCACAACAGATGACCCAAAAAGATTTAATGATTTGAAAAGTATAATACTTGATACCGGAAGGGAACATATTAATTTTGAAATATGTTCCGTAAAATATTTCAAGCAGTTTGTTATTCTTAAATTTAACGGTATCGATAATATTAATGAAATAGAAAAGTATAAAGGCTGTGATCTTCTTGTAACGAGAGATAATGCTGTAGAACTTGCTCCTAATGAATATTTCATAGCTGATCTTATTGGATTAAAAGTAATTACAGATTATAATGAAGACTTTGGCACAATAAAAGATGTTATTCAGACAGGAGCAAATGATGTATATGAAGTTGTAACAACTTCTGGGCAGGAAGTTTTACTGCCGGTAATTGACGAATGTATACTGGATGTAAATATTGAAGATGGATTTGTAAAAGCACATATTATGAAAGGTTTATTGGATTAGATGAATTTTTATGTTTTAACCCTTTTCCCGGAAATGATTAATTCTTGTGGAAATATTAGTATTCTGGGACGCGCACAGAGTAAAAATATAATAAATATTATACCGGTTAACATCCGTGATTATTCCAATAATAAGCATATGCATGTAGACGATTACCCATATGGCGGAGGTGCAGGAATGGTAATGCAGCCACAGCCGGTGTATGATGCTTATAAAAGTATTGCTGATAAGTTAGGCCGTTCTCCAAGAGTTGTTTATTTGACTCCACAGGGAAAGGTGTTTAATCAAAAGCTTGCAGAAGAATATTCAAAAGAAGAAGATTTAATTTTTTTATGTGGGCATTATGAAGGAATTGATGAACGTGTTCTAGAAGAAATTGTAACAGATAATGTTTCTTCAGGAGATTATGTGCTTACCGGAGGAGAATTACCTGCAATGATTATGATTGATGCAATATCCAGACTGATTCCGGGAGTATTGAGCAATAATGTTTCGGCAGAATTTGAAACTTTTAATGATAATCTATTGGAATATCCTCAATATACTAGGCCTGAAATATATCATGGCAAAAAAGTGCCGGACGTACTTTTATCAGGGCATCATGCTAATATAGAAAAATGGAGAAGAGAACAGTCATTAAAAAGAACTTTCGAGAGAAGACCGGATTTGTTAAATGATGCAAATCTTTCCAAATCAGATATAGAGTTTATTAAAAA
>JBJEMK010000075.1:0-3583 GCA_051879635.1 Eubacterium sp. | reverse complement strand
TAACGAAAAAACCATTAAATTTAATGCAAAATAGTACATTTTTAACTACAAATTTATATTTTATATGCTATAATAAAATTATTATAATAGCAGCGAGGTGATAGCGTGATTAAAAAAGAAATGATAGCAATGCTTTTGGCAGGCGGACAAGGCAGTCGCTTAGGTGTGCTTACCTCAAAGGTAGCCAAGCCGGCAGTAGCTTTTGGCGGCAAGTACCGTATCATCGATTTTCCGCTTAGTAACTGTATCAATTCCAGTGTGGATACAGTAGGTGTTCTTACACAGTATCAGCCACTTAAACTTAATGCACATATCGGTATAGGTATTCCATGGGATCTTGATAGGAATATTGGAGGTGTAACGGTGTTGCCTCCATATGAAAAGAGTGAGAATAGTGAATGGTATACCGGTACGGCAAATGCCATATTTCAGAATATAGATTATATGGAATCATATAATCCTGATTATGTACTTATACTTTCAGGTGACCATATATATAAAATGGATTATGAGGTAATGCTTGATTATCATAAGTCTAACAATGCTGATGTTACTATTGCAGCGATGCCGGTGCCAATGGAAGAGGCAGGACGTTTTGGCATTGTTGTTACGGGAGAGGATAACCGCATTAATGATTTTCAGGAGAAACCGGAACATCCAAAGAGTAATCTGGCGTCTATGGGAATATATATATTTAGCTGGCCTGTTTTGAAAGAAGCACTTATAAAACTTAAAGATCAGAAAAACTGTGATTTTGGCAAGCATATAATACCGTATTGCTTTGAAAAAGGAGACAGAATATTTGCTTATGAGTATAATGGATACTGGAAGGACGTAGGAACACTCAGTTCATATTGGGAAGCAAATATGGAACTTATTGATATTATTCCAGAATTTAATCTTTATGAGGAATTCTGGAAGATTTATACAAAGAGCGACGTACTCCCACCACAGTATATCTCATCAGAAGCTAAAATTGGACGTAGTATTATCGGTGAAGGCTGTCAGATATATGGCCAGGTCGAGAACTCCGTTATTGGTGCAGGTGTCACTATTGAGCCGGGGGCAGTAGTAAATAATTCAATTGTCATTAAAGGTTCAGTAATTGGAAGCGGCAGCAGACTTGAGAAGGCAATCATCGCTGAAAATGTTAAAATAGGAAGTAATTGTGAAATAGGGTTTGGTGAATATGCAGAGAGTAAACTGGATACAAGAGTATATGCATCTGACCTTGTCACTATTGGCGAGAATTCAGTGATTCCGGATGGCGTAAAGATAGGAAAGAATACTGCAATATCAGGCATAACAACGGCCGAGGATTATAATAATGGCGTTCTTGGTGCAGGAGAATATATAATTAAGGCAGGTGATATTTGATGAGAGCAGTAGGAATTATTCTGGCAGGCGGTAATAGCAATAAGATGAGAGAATTATCATTAAAGCGTGCTATTGCAGCAATGCCTATGGCAGGAAGTTATAGAGCAATAGACTTTACTTTAAGTAACATGACAAATTCACATATTCAGAAAGTTGCGGTGCTTACCCAGTATAACGCTTTATCATTAAATGAACATCTGAGTTCATCTAAATGGTGGGATTTCGGCAGAAAGCAGGGAGGTCTTTTTGTATATACACCATCTATAACTGCAGATAACAGTTTTTGGTATCGTGGAACAGCAGATGCAATCGCACAAAACATTAGTTTTTTGAAAAAGAGTCATGAACCATATGTTGTCATAGCAACAGGGGATACGATTTATAAGCTTGATTACAATAAAGTTTTAGAAGAACATGTTGCATGTAATGCAGACATAACAATTGTATGTAAGAAGTTTAGTGGCAATGATGATGTATCAAGATTTGGTGTAGTAAAGGTAAACGAAGAAGGAAGAATAACTGAGTTTGAGGAAAAACCTTTAGAAGCACAATCCAATATTATATCAACAGGTATATATGTAATAAGGAGAAGGTTACTTATAGAACTGATTGAAAAATGTGCAGCAGAGGACAAGTTTAATATTGTTAATGACATCATAATAAGAAATAAAAATAAAAGAAATGTACATGCATATATGCTGGATACATACTGGAGTAATATTGCTACAGTTCAGTCATATTACGATACTAATATGGCATTTTTGAAGGATGATTTCCGGAAATATTTTCTACAGGAGCATCCAGATATATTTTCTAAAGTGGATGATTTGCCACCTGCAAAGTATAATCCGGGAGCAGAGGTTAAAAATGCATTAATTTCCAGCGGAAGTATAATTAATGGGCAAATTGAAAATTCACTTATATTTAAGAAGTCTTATATCGGCAATAATTCTACAATAAAGAATTCAATTATATTAAATGATGTTTATATTGATGATAATGTTTATATTGAAAATTGTATTGTAGAGAGTCATAGTACGATTAAGTCAGGTTCTAAATATATAGGAGAACAGGATAATGTTAGAATTGTTATAGAGCGTAACGATAGATACAGCTTATAATATAGCAAAATTATGGAGGGTTTAATATGCAGATTACAGACGTAAGAGTTCGCAAAATGACAAAGGAAAGTAAGATGAAAGCGGTGGTTTCAATAACGATTGATGATGAATTCGTTGTTCATGACATTAAAGTTATTGAAGGTGATAAAGGATTATTTATTGCAATGCCTAGCAGAAAGGCGGCAGAGGGTGAATACCGGGACATCGCACATCCAATCAATTCCGAAACGCGAAGTAAGTTACAGGAAATTATTCTTGATGCTTACAACAAGGCTTTGGAAGAGCCGGAAGAACTTTAGTAATTATGCATGCAGGCCGATAATAACTCGGCCTGCATTGTTAATTAATATAATCGTGGAGAAAATAAGATGTATGCAATAATAGGACTTGGGAATCCCACATCAAAGTACACGGGAACCAGACATAATATAGGATTTGAAGTTATTGATGAGCTTGCTGCGCGTATGGATATAAGTGTAAATATAAAGAAACATAAAGCATTGTGTGGAGTAGGTATTATAGGTACTGCCAAAGTTCTTTTAGCAAAGCCTCAGACATATATGAACCTTAGCGGAGAATCGGTAAAGGCAATAGTTGATTTTTATAAATTGTCACCCGCAGAAGACATAATAATAATATATGATGATATTGATTTGGATGTCGGACAGTTAAGAATCAGGACAAAGGGTAGTGCGGGAGGACATAATGGAGTAAAGAGCATTATTTCGCAGCTTGGTACTTCTGAATTTAAACGTATACGTATAGGAGTAGGAGCCAATAACAGTAAAGGCGATCTGGTCAATCATGTTCTTGGAAAATTTCAGGGAACAGACCGCAGAATAATGGATAATTCTGTGGAAGATGCAGCATCAGCAGCATCAGTAATCATTACTGAGAATATTAATACAGCAATGAACAAATTTAATTCATCGGGGAAAAGTGCAGAGTAATGAATACATTTTATAAACCACTTTTAAAACTGGGAGGATTTGAAGATATCTGTGATGATATAAAAAAACACAAGACGCCTGTACAGGTAACAGGATGTACAGACTCCCAGCTTTCACATTTTATGAGCGGAATTA
>JBJEMK010000074.1:0-3590 GCA_051879635.1 Eubacterium sp. | reverse complement strand
AACAGGACAGAATTACAAGTCCTGTTGTTATTAAGGATTTAAGAGCAGATTATGCTTTGAATATATCAGCAAAATCAGGACTTGGCTTAGATGAACTAAATGATACTATAAGTAAAGCATTAAGAGAGACAAGAGTCCATATAAGTAAAAGATTTTCTTATGAAGAAGCAGGCAAAATAAATTTAATCAGAAAATATGGCCAGCTTATAAAAGAAGAATATCATGAAGACGGAATATATATAGAGGCATTTGTGCCGGCACAATTTGCCAATTAGGAGGAAATATGAGCTATGCAGATAAAGTGTTTGTAAATATGTGTAATGACATTCTTACAAACGGAACAGACACAAAAGGTGAAAAGGTACGTCCTAAGTGGGAGGATGGTTCAAGCGCCTATACCATCAAAAAGTTTGGAGTAGTAAACAGATATAATCTTTCCGAAGAATTTCCGGCTCTGACACTTAGAAGAACAGGAATAAAGAGCTGTGTTGATGAAATTTTATGGATATGGCAGAAAAAATCAAATAATATTAATGATTTAAACAGCCATATATGGGATGAGTGGGCAGATGAAGATGGAAGCATTGGTAAAGCATATGGTTATCAGATGAGTGTGAAACATCAATACAAAGAAGGAATGATGGATCAGGTTGACAGGGTTTTATTTGACCTTAAAAACAATCCATTTAGCAGGAGAATTATGACTAATATATATGTCCATCAGGATTTACATGAAATGAATCTTTATCCATGTGCATATAGCATGACTTTTAATGTAACACAAAATCCACAAACAAAGAGACTTGTACTTAATGGTATTTTGAATCAGCGTTCACAGGATGTACTAGCTGCAAATAACTGGAACGTGTGCCAGTATTCAGTTTTGCTTCATATGCTTGCACAGGTTTCAGATATGGATGTTGGAGAATTTATTCATGTAATAGCTGATGCCCATATATATGACAAACATGTTCCACTAATTCAGGAATTGATTTCAAGAGAACAGCATCCCGCGCCAAAGTTCTGGCTCAATCCGGAAATAAAGAATTTTTATGATTTTACTGTTGATGACATAAGGCTGGATGACTATGTTACAGGACCACAGATAAAAAATATTCCAATTGCTGTATAACTATAATTATGCTATGATAGTTGTGTTTGATAATTTGAAAGTGAGGATATAAGATGAATCTTATAGTTGCGGTAGATAAAAATTGGGCAATCGGATATAAAGGAGATCTGCTTATCAGCATACCTGAAGATATGAAGTTTTTTCGCGAAACTACAATGGGAAAAGTATGTATTATGGGTAAGAATACATTAGAAAGTCTTCCCGGAGGCAGACCACTTAAAAATCGCATTAATATAGTTATAGCACTTGAAAAGGACTATAAGGTTGATGGGGCAACAGTTGTATATAGTATTGAAGAGGCTTTGAAAGAAGCATCCAGATATAACACGAATGATGTATATGTTATAGGTGGAGGAAGTATTTATAAGCAGATGCTTCCGTACTGTGATATTGCCTATGTTACTTATGTTGATTATGCCTATGCAGCTGATACATTTTTACCTAATCTTGATGAGATGGAAGAGTGGACATTAGCAGCAGAAAGTGAAGAATGTACTTATTTTGATGTAGAATATTATTTTAGAAGATATGAAAAAAAATAGCAGGTGATGTTCAACACCTGCTATTTTTCTGCATATATATAAACAACTATGTTTATAGGCGGATAATTATGTTTATAGTAAAAAAAATGCAGAGAGAAAATATGTCTGAAGGAAAACTACAGATAAATGTTGTAGACAGGAGTAACCGGCCAATTAAAGGGGCCGATATAAGTATAAGTTTTACCGGGGATCCTGAGAGTACTGTAGATGAGGTGGTTACAGATGTTTCAGGACAGACAGAAACAGTTGATTTGGAAGCACCCCCAATAGAATTAAGTCTGGACAAAGATAATGTAATACAGCCTTATTCGGAATATACACTGGATATTACTGCACCAGGATATGAAGAATTAAATATAAGCGGAGTAGAGATATTAGCTGACAGACTTGCTATACAAAATGTGACACTCAAATCACTCAGTCCGGAGAATGAATCAGAAAATATAGTTATTCCTGCTCATACTTTATATGGAGAATATCCTCCAAAGATTGAAGAAAGTGAAATAAAACCATTAAATGAACCGGGAGAAATCGTACTAAGCAGGGTTGTAGTTCCGGAATATGTTATTGTTCATGATGGTGTTCCATCTGATTCTACAGCAAAAGATTATTATGTTCCTTATAAAGACTATATCAAAAACGTAGCCTCCAGTGAGATTTATGCTACATGGCCTGATGAAACAATAAAGGCTAATGTATTAGCAATTATGTCATTTACATTAAATAGGGTATATACGGAATGGTATCGAAACAAGGGATACGATTTTACAATAACATCATCTACGGCATATGATCAGAAATGGATGCATGGGAGAAACATATTTGACGATATATCTGTAATAGTTGATGAAATATTTAATATGTATTTGTCAAGACCAAATGTAAGACAGCCAATACTTACACAATACTGTGACGGAAGAAGGGTTACATGTCCTAACTGGATGACACAATGGGGCTCGTGTTCGCTTGGAGAACAGGGATATACAGCTTTGGAAATATTAAGGTATTATTATGGAGATGATATGTATATTAATACTGCCGAACAAATATCCGGAGTTCCGATTTCATGGCCGGGATATGATTTAAATATTGGGGCCAGCGGTGACAAGGTAAGAAAGATGCAGGAAGAGCTTAATCGTATAGCCCAGACTTATACTGCGATACCGCAGGTAACTGCAGATGGAATATATGGTGAGCAGACAAAAAGGGCAGTTGAAGCATTTCAAAAAATTTTTGACTTGCCACAGACAGGAGTTGTTGATTTTAAGACATGGTATAAAATATCACAGATATATGTTGGAATTACCCGTATAGCCGAGCTACAGTAAAAATTGTAAATATGGACTTATATAGGCAGGCTGCATAAAATAAAACTATATGGCTTCTATTTTGTGTGGCTTGCCACAAATATACTTCTACACATGAAACATAATGAGTGGTGAATTGCTACGCTCTTTATATAAAATATACAAACTTATAAAATATAAAGTTTTTTTGTTGAAAAAAAAGCACTTTTAGAGTATAATTTTATCAATTTGAACATTTATAAGTTTATGAGGAAAAAACGCAGGAAAAATCAAGGAAGGACGTATAACATTAATGAGAGCTTTTTTAATTCTTGAAGACGGAACAGTCTTTACAGGAACATCAATCGGTTCTACAAAAGAAGTAATTAGTGAAATCGTATTTAACACATCCATGACAGGGTATCTGGAAGTTTTGACTGATCCCTCTTATGCAGGACAGGCTGTTGTAATGACTTATCCATTGATTGGTAATTACGGTATATGCCATGAAGATATGGAATCATTAAAACCATGGCCGGATGGTTATATAGTAAGGGAACTTAGCAGAGTGCCAAGTAATTTCAGAAGTGATGATACTATCCAGAATTTTTTGAAACAAAATGATATTCC
>JBJEMK010000073.1:0-3661 GCA_051879635.1 Eubacterium sp. | reverse complement strand
CGGCAGAAAAGGCATTAAAAAATATTACTTCTATGGGATATGGCAATCTTCCTGTATGTATGGCAAAGACACAGTATTCATTGTCTGATGATCAGACTAAGCTGGGACGTCCAACCGGATTTAATATTAATGTAAGAGAAGTATATATAAGTGCAGGTGCCGGATTCGTTGTAGCAATAACAGGTGCAATTATGACAATGCCGGGACTTCCAAAAGTACCTGCGGCAAATGGTATTGATGTGGACGATAATGGCGTTATTACCGGATTATTCTAGATAATATTACAAAATATATATTTTACGGAGGACTGACATGCCTGCAATTATTGATGGTAAGAAGATTTCAGCAGAAATTAAAGAAGAATTAAAAGTAAAAGTAGCAGAATATAAAGAAAAGGGAATAGAAATTACACTTGCGGTTATACAGGTAGGAAATGACCCTGCTTCCAGTGTATATGTGGGAAATAAAAAGAAAGCATGTGCATATATTGGAATTAATTCGCTTGCGTACGAATTGCCGGAAGAAACAACAGAAGAAGAACTTTTAACTCTCATTAAGGAATTAAATGAAAGAGAAGATGTTAATGGAATTTTAGTACAGCTTCCTTTACCAAAGCATATAGATGAGGATAAAGTAATACAGACTATCGACAGCAGGAAAGATGTTGATGGGTTTCATCCACAAAATGTGGGCAGTCTGGTTACAGGAGGTAAGGGTTTTATTTCATGTACACCATATGGAATAATACAGTTGCTCAAACGAAGCAATGTTGATATCGAAGGAAAGGAATGTGTTGTTATCGGCCGCAGTAATATTGTTGGAAAGCCAATGTCACTTTTATTGCTGCGTGAAAATGGAACCGTAACAGTAGCACATTCAAGAACAAAGGATTTAAAGAAAATTGCGGCTCGTGCAGATATTCTTGTTGTGGCAATAGGAAAGCCGAAATTTATAACAAAAGAATATGTTAAAGATGGTGCAGTTGTAATTGATGTAGGAATTCATCGCAATGAAGATAATAAGCTTTGTGGAGACGTAGACTATGATGATGTAGCACCAAAGTGTAGTGCAATCACACCTGTACCGGGTGGAGTAGGACCAATGACTATAGCTATGTTAATGAATAACTGTGTTGAAAGTGTTGAAATACAAAGAGACGAATAGGAGTTTAAATGGTTTTTGCAAATGTCATTGTAGACATATCACATGAAAAACTTGATAAAATATTTCAATATATAATACCCAAAAGTCTTGAGCCCTCAGTTAAGGTGGGGGCTCAAGTTATTATTCCTTTTGGGAATGGAAACCGGCAGATAAAAGGATATGTTATAGAAATTACAGACCAATCAGATTTTCCGGTCGAAAAGACTAAATCTATTATTTCAGTTTCTGATGGAATTGCAATTGAGTCACAACTTATTGAACTGGCATGGTGGATTAAGGAAAACTATGGTTCAACAATGAATCAGGCATTAAAGACAGTTCTGCCTGTAAAGCATAAGATTAAACCTATAGTAAAAAAGACAATTGTGTTAAATCTTCCTATTATGGAAGCAGAAGAAAAACTTCTAAAATTTAAGAAATCAAATGCTAAGGCAAGAGCAAGGCTGCTTGAAGAACTGATTAAGGAACAACAGCTTCCACGAGATATTGTTGTTAATAAGCTAAATGTAACTGATTCAGTTATCAAGGCTTTAGAGGAATTAAAAATAGTCAGGGTAGAGGAAAATGAAGTATATAGAATTTCGTTAGAAAAGACCGGGAATGATATTGTAAAAGCAGACCTGACAAAAGACCAGCAGCTAATTGTAAATAATATTAATCATTCAATGGATAATGAAAAAAGTGTTACCCATCTTATTCATGGAGTTACAGGCAGTGGTAAAACTGAAGTATATATGGAACTTATTGCGCATGCAATTGAAACTGGCAAGGAAGTCATAGTTCTCATACCTGAAATAGCGTTGACATATCAGATTGTGATGCGGTTTCACAGACGCTTTGGAGATAAGATAGCAATTATTAACTCCAGAATGTCAGCCGGTGAAAGGTATGAACAGTTTGAAAGAGCAAAGAATGGAAAAGTAAGCATAATGATTGGTCCACGTTCAGCATTGTTCACACCTTTTGCACATCTTGGACTTATAATTATTGATGAAGAGCATGAAGGAGCTTATAAGAGCGAATCAGTTCCAAAATACCATGCACGTGAAGTGGCAATTAAAAGGGCAGAAATGTGCCAGGCCATGGTAGTATTAGGTTCGGCAACGCCATCTGTTGATTCTTATTATAGAGCATTAAATGGTGAATACAGACTTCACAAGCTGAAGAACAGAATCGGCAATAAAAATATGGCGGAAGTTGAAGTAGTTGATTTAAGAGAAGAACTTAAAAATGGAAATAAATCAATTTTCAGCATACGTTTACAACAATTAATACAGGACAGACTTAATAAAAAGGAACAGATAATACTCTTTATTAATCGAAGGGGATATGCAGGTTTTGTATCCTGCAGAAGCTGTGGCGAGGCAATAAAATGTCCGCATTGTGATGTTACTCTTACAGCGCATAACAATGGAAAATTAATATGCCATTACTGTGGCTATGAAGAGAAGATGCCGATGTGCTGCCCCAAATGTGGCTCTAAGTATATAGCAGGATTCGGAACAGGTACACAAAAGGTAGAGAAGCTTGTGAAAAAGCAGTTTCCGTCAGCAAGAGTATTAAGAATGGATATGGATACCACATCTAAAAAAGGCGGACATGAGAATATATTATCTGCTTTTGCCAATCATGAAGCAGATATACTTGTGGGTACTCAGATGATTGTTAAGGGTCACGATTTCCCTGATGTTACTCTGGTAGGCGTTCTGGCTGCCGACCTTTCATTATATGCATCAGATTATAAAGCAGCAGAGAGAACCTTTCAACTGCTGGTTCAGGCAGCAGGAAGGGCAGGAAGAGGAAATAAAGAAGGAATAGCCGTTATTCAGACATATGCACCTGATAATTATAGTATAGACGCAGCTTCCAGACAGGATTATAATTCATTTTATGAAGAAGAAATTGCATATAGAAAGATGCTTAAATACCCGCCGGTATCAAATATGATGGCTATTATAATTACATCAAAAAGTGAAGATTCATTATATATCGCAATTGCTGTATTAATGGAATGCATAGAATATAATAGGACTGACAATATGGTGATTATAGGTCCGGCTAATGCATCAATTTACAGAATTAATGATACTTATAGAAAACTTATATATATAAAGCATGATGATTATAATCATCTTATTACCTTAAAAAATAATATAGAAAAATTAATAGGTGAAAAAGATGATTTTGAAAAAGTAAGTATACAGTTTGATTTTACGCCTATAGGAGGCTTTTAGGAGGAATAGAAATGGCATTACGTAACATAAGGGAATTAGGAGATGATATTTTAAGAAAAGAATGTAGAGAAGTAAAAAGCATAAATTCACATATACAGATATTAATAGAAGATATGCTTGATACTATGTATGAGGCAAATGGTGTAGGACTTGCAGCTCCACAGATAGGAGTACTCAAGAGAATAGTTGTAATTGATATAGGCGAGGGCCCTATTGTAATGATAAATCCGGTGATATTAGAAACAGAGGGAGAGCAGACAGAT
>JBJEMK010000072.1:0-15201 GCA_051879635.1 Eubacterium sp. | reverse complement strand
ATGGATATGCTTCTCTGCAGATGGATTAGAAGCATCAACAACGTGGATTATTATATCAGAAAATTTTGCCTCTTCTAATGTACTCTTGAATGCATCAATTAAATGATGAGGCAGTTTTCTGACAAATCCAACTGTATCCGTAAGCAATATTTCCTGTCCGTCATTCAGAGTATAACTTCTTGTCGTTGGATTAAGCGTTGCAAACAATTTGTCTTCCTCTAATACGTCAGCATCTGTAAGTTTGTTAAGTAATGTTGACTTGCCTGCGTTAGTATATCCAACAATTGCAATTACAGGAATATGATTTCTTTTGCGTTGAGCTCTTGTTGTCTCACGGTGATTCTTCATCTCTTCTACTTCTGACTTCAATTGAGAGATTCTGTTTCTTACCAGTCTTCTGTCAATTTCAAGTTTCTTCTCACCCGGACCCCTTGAACCAATACCGGTCCCAGTACTTATACCTGACGAACTTCCACCCTGTCTTGACAAATTACGCATACCTATGAGTCTTGTAGAACGATATCTTAACTGGGCAAGTTCTACCTGCACCCTTCCTTCCCGTGTCCTCGCATGCAATGCAAATATATCAAGAATAACAAGTGTTCTGTCCATAATTTTCAAATTGAGTATATCTTCAAGATTTTTATACTGTG
The DNA here is from genome assembly GCA_051879635.1 of Eubacterium sp. Taxonomy (GTDB): domain Bacteria; phylum Bacillota; class Clostridia; order Lachnospirales; family Lachnospiraceae; genus JBJEMK01. Next base: position 14,548 of record JBJEMK010000072.1, on the reverse strand, counting down.
CCGGAGATAATTCGTCATCACATACAATTCCATCCGCACCTGTCTCATATGCAAGATTTATGATTTCTTCTAGTTTGCCCTTACCTACATAAGTTCCAGGATGTATTGCATCACGATTCTGAATAATGCGTCCAGCCTCAATAGCTCCGGCTGTTTCTATCAATTCTGCCAATTCATCCAAAGATTCATTGGCATCTTCCTTATCATCCGTACTAACTGCGACTAATATTAATCTTTCTGCCTTATTGCTGTTTTCAAACACTTATAGTTAATCCCTTCTTATTATCTGTCCCATTTATCACACAACGAATTAATCTGGTTTGTAAATTTGGCCAAATCTTTGTTAGCTCCATGTTCATTATGATTGATAACCACCATAAGCCTTTTTCCGGCGGCAACAAGCCTTTCAAATGCGCTGCTTGTTTTTCTGGTAACAGTTCTACGTGAAAGTCTGGTTTTATTTCCTTCTTTTATGCATTCTCCTGTAACTATATCATAGATTGCTCCTGTATATGGAGCTTTTGCATTATATCCATATTCATTAATAAGACAGTTTTTAAAATCTTCACATGCCTCATCCTCACCATGTACAACATATACTTGAGAAGGTTTGTTTTCAAATCCTGAAAGCCACTCTATTAAACCTTCCTTATCTGCGTGTCCGCTTATACCACTCAATGTAGCTATTTCGGCTTTTACCTCAATAGGCTCACCAAAAAGTTTTATACTCTCTGCTCCATCCTGCAACATACGTCCAATTGTACCATTAGCCTGATATCCAACAAATAAAACTGTACATTCTTCCCTCCACAGATTGTGTTTAAGATGATGTCTTATACGCCCTGCTTCACACATTCCTGAAGATGAAATTATTATCTTAGGTTTCTCATCAAAATTAATTGCTTTTGAATCAGTGCTCGTAATTGAAAGCTTAAGTCCCGGAAATCTCAATGGATTGCCACCACTTTTTATAATATTTACAGCTTCTTCGTCAAAACAATTATCTATATTTTTCAAAAAAATATCTGTTGCTTCAACCGCAAGAGGGCTATCAACATAAACCTCAAAATTTCCGTATTCGTTTAACAATCCATTTTTCTTGATTTTATAAAGAAAATATAACATTTCCTGCGTTCTGCCTACTGCAAATGAAGGAATAACCAGATTACCTCCTCTGGCAAAAGTTCTCTTTATTATGGCAGTAAGTTCAGTTTCATAGTCGCTCACTTTATTATGAATACGATTGCCATAGGTAGCCTCTATTACTACTACATCAGCCTCTTTCACATATGTCTTATCCTTCAAAATAGGTCTGTTAGTATTGCCTACATCTCCAGAGAACACTATCTTTCTAGAATTATTATCTTCATGAATCCATATTTCGATACATGCCGACCCCAGCAGATGCCCCATATCCTGAAACCGTATTTCCACATCAGGAGAAAGTTTTACAACTTCATCATATTCACATGATACAAAATATGACATTACATTTACTGCATCTTCCATAGTATATATCGGAACAAATTCTTGACGGCCACAGCGTTTTGCCTTTCTGTTGCGCCATTCAGCTTCAAATTCCTGTATATGCGCACTATCTTTAAGCATTATCCGGCATAAATCTACTGTAGCCTTAGTTGCATATATTTTCCCTCTAAATCCTCTGGAATACATCATTGGAATCAACCCAGAATGATCAATATGTGCATGTGTGAGCAGAATAAAATCAACTTCTGACGGAGCTATTGGCAGTTCCTGATTTTCATAAACATCATTACCCTGCTCCATACCACAGTCAACAAGAATATTTTTTCCACATGCACTTATATAATGACAGCTTCCCGTAACTTCATGATCTGCGCCCAAAAAATTTATTTTCATAGCCTTCTCCTTAAAAAATACTACGTAAATATTATACTAATATTTACGTAGTATTTCAATCTCATATCTGAAATATAATTTGGAAATCAATCTTTGATTTGGTCTATTCTGCGGCATATAAAATCTCTTACACTATTCTTATCCATATCAAGCGCAACTGCTAGTTCTCCATAAAGACTGTCTTCTGCAATCTTAAAATATTTTTCATCACATGTAGTTGCTTTTTTACCCTGGGATAATCTTGTCTGTTTTTTTAAATATATTGTCTTAATCACTTTTATCCATTCAACACAATTTCCTGTCTTCATGGCTTCTTTAAAAATTTCTTCCTTGCGTTTGCCATCTGCTCCCTCTAATAATCCAATATTCTTAATGTCATTTATAAGATTTTCTGCATCCTTTTTTGAAATTACAGCCCTCATAACAACACGATCATTATCCACAGGAGTATATACTTTACTGTCCTTTTGATAAACAGGTACTAAAGTATAGTAAACCTTATCCTTAGGAAAACCTGACAATTCTATTTTTCCTATTTTATCAACTCTGCATACGCCACTGTTACCGTATACAACATATTCTCCTACATCAAACATGATTCAGCCTTTCATATATTACAATTAATAACTTATACTCTTATATTAACAGAAAATCCGTTTTAATGTAAGTGAAAATATATTCGAAAAAACTTTTTTGTTCAAATTGCAACAACTTATTTTATAAAGTAATAGTCAAAATGTTTACACTATCTGTCCTCCATTTTGAGATAATCTCTCGTTTCCATAATACTCTTATATGCAGGACGTATAATTTTATCTGCATTTACCAGTTCTTCTATTCTATGTGCACTCCATCCGACTATTCTTGCCATTGCAAAAATAGGCGTATATAATTCCATAGGAATTCCTAACATACTATAAACAAATCCACTATAGAAGTCTACATTGGCGCTGACACCTTTATAAATGTGCCTCTTCTCTGCTATGATTTCCGGTGCAAGTTTTTCTACCATTGAATATAATTCAAAATCTTTTTCACGTCCCTTTTCATGTGCGAGTTTTTCAACAAATGATTTAAATACACGCGCCCTTGGATCTGACAGGGAATATACCGCATGTCCCATTCCATATATTAATCCTTTTTTATCAAATGCTTCCTTATCAACAATTTTTTCTAAATATTTACGAACCTGTTCTTCATCAGTTATATCTGCAACCTCCTGATTTATCGACTGCATCATTTCAACTACCTTAATATTGGCACCTCCATGCTTTGGTCCTTTTAAAGAAGACAATGCAGCTGCAATAACTGAATACGTATCTGAACCTGATGAAGTTACAACCCTTGTCGTAAATGTAGAATTATTTCCTCCACCATGTTCCATATGCAGCACAAGTGCAATATCAAGAACTTCTGCCTCAACTGCTGTATATGACTTATCAGGTCTTAACATAAGTAATATGTTCTCTGCGGTTGACAATTCCTTTCTTGGGCGATGAATATACAGACTGTCATCGCATAAGTAATGATTATATGCCTGATATCCATAAACACTTAACATCGGAAATACACTTATGAGCTTTATACACTGTGCCAATACGTTGTCCAAAGACTGATTGCTTATATCATCATCATATGACGCAAGCGTAAGAACACTCTTTGTAAGAGAATTCATAAGGTCTTTACTTGGCGCTTTCATTATTACATCCCGTGTAAAATTCACAGGAAGACTTCTGTTTTCTGCAAGTACTTTGCTAAAATCCTCTAACTGAGACGAGTCCGGAAGCTCTCCAAACAACAGCAAATATGTAATTTCTTCAAATCCATACCTGTTTCCTTCAAAACCCTTTACCAAATCAATAACATCATAACCCCTATACCATAAATTACCGTCACACGGAATTTTTTCTCCATTTTCAGTTTTAAATGCGTCTATCCTGGATATATTGGTTAATCCCGCAAGAACTCCAGTCCCATCCAAATCACGAAGTCCTCTTTTTACTCCATATTTCCCAAAAAATTCTGTAGGAATTTTATCACGTTGTAAACAAAGTTTAGTATATTCATTTGTAAAATTCTTTAAATTATTATCGTTTCTAATCTGTTTTTTCATATACATCCTCCTTGTAATTCATTACTTATATTTTTTGATATCTTTTTCATTACTCTATCCAGACATTCCTCTTCTTCTGTCGTCAGTCCATTAAAAAGTACCTTTATAAACTGCATTCTAATGTCTGACAGCTGCTTCAAAACAGGTTCTCCTTTTTTTGTTACACTAAGATGTATATATCTGTGGTCGTGTGAATCAGCTTCCAGACTGATGAATCCCTTAGTATGCAGATTATCAATCGATTTGGATATATGCGCTTTTGATATATGTTTTACATTCATTATATCTTTGGCTGTATTCTTTTCTTTTGAATTAGCAATAAAATACAATATATCAAGTTCAACCTTCCTCAATTCGTACTTATCCATTAAATCTTTGCATTTTTCCATATATACTTTTGTAAATTCATGACTTGTCATCAGAATCTCAAATTCACTAAACATATTTCCTCCAAATAGTTCATTAGTGAACTTTATTTTACTTTTTAAAATTCTATAAGTCAACTCTTTTCACAAAATATACATATTATTCATTTGGATACATATTAATTTGCAAAAGTAAATACAATAATAAAAAAATGTGGTGGTAATTATGTGCAGTATTTCAGGATTTTTTAACCCGGAAGCAGATTTTCTTATACAAAGTGAATATTATAATAAAATCTTATGTGATATGAAAAATACATTAAAACACAGAGGTCCGGATGACTCTGGAATTATATTAAAAAAAAGATGTGGATTATCACATACAAGATTGTCAATTATTGATTTAAAAAGTGGTCAGCAGCCTATGACAAGAAATATGTCAGATTATAGTTTTAGCATTATCTATAATGGTGAAATTTATAACATGTCTTTTTTAAAAAATCGCCTGCTTAAGCGTGGTTATTCCTTTATGACAACCTCCGATACAGAAATACTATTACTTTCCTTTATAGAATTCGGAGCTGATTTTGTAAAAGATGTAGATGGAATATTTGCATTTGCAATATATGATGAACGTCATGAAACTTTATTACTATTTAGAGATGCATTTGGCGTGAAGCCTCTCTTTTATACTTTTAATAATGGGACTATTATATTTTCATCTGAAATAAAGGGAATCTTATGTTTTCCCGGAACACGTGCAGTACTGGATAAAAACGGGCTTAATGAAATTCTTGGACTTGGTCCGGCCAGAACTCCGGGAAGTGGCATCTTAAAAAATTTTTATGAGCTAAAACCCGGAACATATATGAGATGTAACAAATTTGGCACAAATATATCTGAATATTATCATTTAGAGAGCAGACCACATTATGATTCTTATGAAGATACTATTGAAAAAACACGTTTTCTTGTTACTGATGCAATTAAACGCCAGATGATATCTGATGTTCCGATATGTACCTTTTTATCCGGTGGCGTAGATTCAAGTGTCGTTTCATCGGTTTGCGCCAAAGAACTAAATAAACAGAATAAACAACTATCCACATTTTCCTTTGATTTTATTGAAAATGATAAGTATTTTAAAGCAAACAGTTTTCAACCTTCAATGGATCGTCCATATGTTGACAAAATGGTTGACTTTATAAATTCATCGCACACCTATCTTGAGTGCAATAATACTATTCAGGCAGATTATCTTTATAAATCAGTTATTGCTCATGATTTACCATGTATGGCAGATATAGATTCCTCACTTCTATATTTCTGCGAAGAAGTAAGTAAAACTCATAAAGTTGTTCTTACAGGAGAATGTGCTGACGAGGTTTTTGGCGGATATCCATGGTTTCATAAAGATGAATTTCTAAACTCAAATACGTTTCCATGGACACCAACTTTAGAGCCGCGTAAAATGCTGCTTAAACAAGAGTTGCTTGACTATATTGATATGGATGATTATGTAAAAAATGTATATAACACTGCTATTAGCGAAATAAATATACTCCCTCAAGAAAATGAAACAGAAACAAACAGACGCAGAATAAGTTATCTTAATATAAGATTCTTTATGCAGACATTATTGAACAGAATGGATAGAACAAGTATGCATTCAGGGCTTGAAGCCCGCGTACCTTTTGCAGATAAAGCTTTAGTTGATTATGTATTCAATATTCCATGGGAAATGAAAGCAAAAAATGGAGTTGTAAAAAATATATTGCGACAGGCCTCGTCCGGAATTGTTCCTGATGAAATCCTCTATAGAAAAAAGAGTCCTTATCCCAAAACATATAACCCCTTTTATGAAAAACTGCTTGCATCACGCCTGATTGAAATATTAGACGATACAAGCAGCCCCCTTCATAAAATTATAGATAATAATGCTATTAAAAAATTCCTCGATTCCCCTAAAGACTATGGTAAACCATGGTATGGGCAGCTTATGGCTGCTCCGCAAATGATTGCATACCTTTTGCAGATAGACTATTTTATCAAGGCTTACCGGGTTGAAATGGAGAATCTATAACAGGTTGTATCTGTTTACCTTTTAATGCTTCAATTACCGTTACAGGAATAAGCTCAACATGAGAAATCATGGAATTGGGTTTATTTCTGTAATTATCCTGTCCGAATGGGACAAAATAAATATTTTTCATATTCATTAGTGCCCCAATATTTTTAAAATTCATACTCAGGGCATCATTCGTTGAAATTGAAATTATTAAAGGCTTTTCATTTCTAAGATGTGCCTTTGCAGCCATTAAGACAGGAGTATCAGTTATGCCTGCACAAAGTTTTGCAAGTGTATTTCCGGTACATGGAGCAATCAACAATGCATCCAGACATGCTGATGGTCCTATAGGCTCAGCCTGTGAAATAGAAAAAATTCCTTCTTCTCCTGTTATTTCTAATATTTCATTTATAAAATCAGATGCTTTCCCAAATCTGGAATCAATATTCTGAGCACTTTCTGAAAATACAGGTATTACATTCATATTCATAGCAACTAACTTACGTACTACTTCTTTAATTTTTGCATAAGTACAAAATGACCCGGTAAAAGCCAGGCCTATTGTAATTTGTTCACTCTTACTAGTTTCATTCTGACTCATTTATCTATCCCCTATTCTATTTATTTACTTATCCATTAATAATGTCCTATTTATTGCTTCAGCCATTATTTTTGCAGATGTTTTAGGTGAATATTTTCCCGGAAGTCCAAGACATAGCTTTGCATTTATACCTTTTTTTCTACAATAATCAAAATCTACCCCTCCGGGTTTTGATGCTATATCAATAATGCATACATCCGTTTTTAACTTATCTATTATTTTATCTGTTATAATAAGACTTGGTATTGTGTTAAAAATAAAATCATATTTTATATAATCAATTTTTTCATCATTAAAATCAGCTGTTTCAAAACCATACGCCTGAGCCTTTGCTCTCTTTTCTTCTTTTCTTTCCATTACTGTAACATGGCTTTTCATGGAGCCCAGTTTTTCAGCCAGTATTTCTCCACATCTTCCATAGCCCGTTAACAGGCTGTTGCTTCCATGAAGATTTCCACTCCCTGAAACTATAGCTTCCGCTATTGCCCCTTCTGCCGTTGCTACTGCATTTTTAAATGCAATTCCTTCAAGTTTCATATAATCAACAAAGAAAACCTTGTCATACATTCTTTTTGTTATTGCTGCCGGAAAATTACAGCCAAATACTATCTGACCTTCCTTTAGTTCTTCATTTACCTTCTCAAGATACTTTTTACTCTCAGAAACCGGAAGCATAACTGCATCATAATCACCCTCTATATAATCAGTGGCGGCCTTAACAATATGTCCTGATTCTTTTAAAATATCTGCCAGATATAATTGTCTGGCTTCCTCACCTAATATAAGAAACTGTTTTGACTGCATATTGCACCTCCCATTATCTATCATATGCAATTAAAGAATTTTGGATATTATATTTAGTAATAATAATACCCACATATAGCAGCAGTTCTTATTAAACCGCCTGCCATATGTGGGTATACAAAAAATTTAATAGTTTATAATATATCTAGTTTTAACCTGCCATACTGATAAGACCTAAGCCTGTGATTCTGATGTAATATCTCATATATGGAGCATATTTTATCAGCCAGACATACAATAACACTCTCACTATATACCGGTGGTATAGGAGTAAGAGGAAACATATGTCTCTTGATTATATTTTTCTCTATAGCGCCAATATTATATTCCCTTACTGCATTCTTATATGCTGCATAAGGATGCGTAAATCCATGCCATCTGTGGGAGGAATCCTTTTCATGCCAGTCATATAAAAAGTAGTCATGAAGAAAGGCCCCTCTTATTAACTTTTCCTTATCAACACTAACGTTGAAGGTATCAGCTATCTGACAACTTACAAATGCAACTGCAACGCTATGTTCTAATACAGTAGTTGTTCCATGCTGTATATACTGCTTTAATCTGTCTATTTTATCCGGAGTAAATATCTCTTCAAAAATTTGCCTGAAAATTTTTTCATCCTCAAAAGCAGGTGGTTCACTATATTTAAAAAGTTTCATACAAAATCCTTTCAATATTTAAATCTGATTATTACACCTGTTTAACCAAATCTGCAATAATTTCAACACACTTATCAATTCCAATTACTCCACTGTCAAGAGATATATGATAATTCTGTGATTTTCCCCAATCTCTATCTGTATAATACTTATAATTTATAGCTCTCTTTTTGTCTTTATCGAATAATCTTTTTTCCGGCTGCTTATCAGTTTCTCCGTAAAGTTCAACTATTCTTTGTGCCCTTACCTTTAAATCCGCATGTATAAATACATTAAGACAATCATCCCTGTCTCTTAATATATAATCTGCACACCTTCCTACTATTACACATGGCTTTTTATCTGCAAGCTCTAATATTACTTTCCTCTGCATAGACCACAAATAGTCATTAATTGACATACCATTAATATCGCGTCCTACAAATGAATAAGCAAATCGGCTTCTTGTAGGCGCATATTCGCCAAATTCACTTATGTACTCTTCATCAAACCCCGTCTTTCCTGCTACTTTTTCAATAATTTCTTTATCATAATATTCATATCCCAGTTTTTGTGCCGTTTCTTTACCTATGGTTCTTCCACCACTTCCAAACTCTCTGCTTATTGTAACAATTCTCTTGCTCATACAGTTCACTCCTTCCCTTTTCTAACTTATCATAAAAAAATGTTTCATTCAATACAGATATAATTACAAAGCTTTCATAGGCTTAATTTTTTTATCTGAAACAATTTTCATAAATACACAGGCTGATATCATAGCCACTCCTTCTGATATAGGAAATGCCAGCCATACAATATCCTTTGCATTACTAAATTGAGTAAAAATCCATGCCAGAGGAAGTGCAATTATTAATAATCTTAACATTGAAATCACAAGTGATTTAATACCACATCCCAATGCCTGAAATATTCCCTGAAAAGCAATATTAGCTCCTGCAAATAAATATCCTGGAGTTATTATCCTTATTGCCAATATGCATAATTTTCTTGTTTCATCAGATACGGAAAATATTCCTACTATATTTACTGCAAAGGTCTGCAATAGCAACATTCCGACAAGCATTATTACAACTGTATAAATTATCCCATATCTGATACCATCTTTAACTCTTTTTTTATTACCCATTCCATAACAAAATCCGATTACCGGAATCATTGCATTATTCATACCAAATGCTGCAAAGAAAACAAATTGTTGTATTTTATAATATACTCCATAAGCTGTAACAGCTGCTGTTGAAATTCCACCCAGTATTATATTAACACCATATGTCATAAATGACATTAATGCCTGCATAATTATTGCAGGTATTCCCACTTCAAATATTTCCTTTATAATCTGTAAATCAGGTTTAAGATACTTAAATCCTGAATCTACATCATTGTTTAATTTATAATGAAAAATCGCATCTAATATAAATGATACACACTGTCCGATTACCGTTGCATAAGCTGCGCCTGCAATGCCCATTTGAGGAAAGCCCAAATATCCAAAAATCAAAATTGGATCAAGTACAATATTAGTAAGTGCACCCGTTATCTGGGCAATTGTTGATAACATTGTCTTTCCTGTAGCCTGCAGCAGTTTTTCATATGTCATATACATAGATATGCCTATTGAAGCAGCTGTGCATATTTTTAAATATTTGTTTCCTAATGATAGTATTATCGGATCACTTGTTTGTGATTTCATATATATATCAACACCTAAAAAACAGAAGACCAAAAAAATTATATATGTACATATACCTAAAAACACCGCATTCCCGGCTATTTTACTTGCTTTTTCCCGGTCTCCTTTTCCTAAACTTTTAGATAATACTGCATTGACTCCGACACCTGTACCCACACCTATTGCTACCATAAGCATCTGTATTGGAAATGACAGGGTAAGTGCGTTTACCGCATAATCCCCCATATTCTTTATAGTTTCAGTATCTCTCATACAACTGACAAAATAGCTGTCTACAATATTATACACTGCCTGTAATGCCATAGAAATTATCATTGGAATTCCCATGGTAATAAGTAATTTTTTTACGGGTTCAACACCCATTTTATTTATTTCCTTTTCTTCCTGCATTATTTTCTCCTTTCAGATTTTTTCTTTAGCGGAGCGTTTTATATTATAAGCAAATTCAAAGAACTTAGTCTATGATATGGAGTATTTTTATTATATAGGAAATTCAGAAGAATTTCCTATATAATAAAAAATGCGCAAACCCTATCTGGATTTACGCATTTGCCACTCGACATTCATAATATAACACAATTTTTTTAATTTTGTAAATATTTTTTACATTAAAAATCTAAATGGCCGGCCTAAATATTTTATGATATTTATTAAGACTTTTTTAGAAGTTTTCATCTGTGGCACATCTATATTATCCGGCACAAAATATTCAGTATCAGATATTACTCTTTTACTCATTTTCTCCATGTCTGACATACATTTATTCAGCTCTTCATTTAACTCATTACTTCGTATTACAAGCATAAGTTCTGTATCAATATAAGTGCTTCTCATATCAACATTAAAAGAACCTATTATACTGATATCGTCATCTATAAGAATAGTCTTGGAATGTCCTGCCATATTTCCCAGATATTCATATATAGTTATGCCTGTATCATATATCTTTTTCTTATTATTCAGATAATCACTACATCCAAATGGATTAGACCCTCGCTCCGGAGCATTTATTATAAGACTAACATCTGCGCTGCCTCTAACAATTTCATTTAAATCATCATACATATTGTCATCGCATATTATATATGGTGTATTGATAATAACCTTTTCATCAGCAGCTTGCATTATCTTTGAAAGACTTTCCCATACCCATGGTTCTTTTATTTTTGTAGTAGTTGGATTACTTAACAGAACGATATTCTCTGCCAGATACGTATTTTCAACATAATCATATTCTTCAAAACATTCTTTATAATCCGTTTTGAGGTTATTGTAATGAATCTCTAATTCTTTCGCCGTATATTCTATTTCAGGTTTGCGTGCATATTGTTCATCATTATAAAAATATTGGCAACATTTAAGATTCCACACTTCATTAAAGTACTTTTTCAAATCATTAATTGAACTATCAGTATCCGGTATTTCTTCATAATATACCAGAACTTCCATATCGCTATTATAAGCATTTGACGGATACTCTCCCAGAAAATAATCATACATATTCCGTCCACCTAAAAGATATAATCTATCATCGATTATCAAATATTTATCATGCATCCTTCCCATTAAATTCCATGGCTTTAAAACATTGATTACATTATATGTTTTTATTTCTACATTAGGATGACTTGCAAGTGCAATAAACTTTTCTTCTCCATCCATTTCAGTACACTCACTGATTCCATCAACTAAGATACTTATTTTTACGCCTCGTTGTGCCGCATTATATAAAGCACAAATCACATCAGTCCCACTATAATCAGCCCTAAAATCAAATGTAGATAAAATAATTGAATCTTCTGCCATATTTATCATACGCAGCCTTTCGGTTAAAGCGTCAATATTAGTTGATACAAGCTTAATTCTTTCATTAGAATGACTTATACTGTTATCCAATATTTTTTCTACATTTTTATTGATTTTTGACATATCGGTTACAAAAGGCTGGTTAGAATATGGTATCATAGCTCCGGCCATCAGATATATAAGCAAAACCAATACTGAAATACCGGCTGATTTAAATATTATTTTTATTAATGTATACTTATGCAATTTGTCAGGATGCTTTCGTGACTGATGCATTTTCAATAAGTTTAATATATATATGCACCATATAAACAACACAGCCATTCCCTCGGTCAGTAATAATATATTAAACTTAATACATATTAATCTGTCGGAAAAATAAGTCCCTATTACAATTAGAAATACCGTAAGCAATATATTAATTGCCAATCCAGTTAATATTCTGTTTCTTTTGTTTCTTTTGTTTTTTTCACTATACATAATACATTCTCGTTTTTGTTTTTAGTTTGATTCAAAATCTATTTTATCATACTTGATTTTCTTGTAAATATTAATCAATAGATATAACTCATATTTTGAAGCTAATAATATATGGAAAACTACCATTAAAAGTGGTATTATTAATGTTAATTACTAATTTTACCAAGGAGATTATATTATGTCTAAACAGTTAGTCATGGGAAATGAAGCAATTGCATTAGGTGCTATAAAAGCAGGCGTAAATGTAGTTGCCGGTTATCCCGGAACGCCCTCTACAGAAGTATTGGAAACCATTGCCAAAAACAACTCTGGTGACATATATGTAGAATGGTCTGTTAATGAAAAAGCTGCACTTGAAGTTGCAGCAGGAGCATCATATACCGGTGCCAGAGTTATGGTAACAATGAAGCAGGTCGGTTTAAATGTTGCTTCTGATCCTCTTATGTGTGTAAATTATGTTGGAATTAAAGGTGGCATGGTAATTGTAGTTGCGGATGATCCCGGTCCTATTTCCTCACAAACTGAGCAGGATACACGACACTTTGCACAATATGCGAAAATGATGGTATTTGACCCAAGTTCGCCAAAGGAAGCTTACGAGATGATTGGTGATGCTTTTGAATATTCAGAAAAGTATTCTGTTCCCGTAATATTCAGGCCTACAACAAGAGTCTGCCATGGATATCAGACTATCGACATTTCCACACATAGATATAAAACAAATATTGAGGGTTTTATAAAGGACTCCAAAAAGTGGGTTATCTTCCCACGTCTTTCATATAATAATCATAAAGAATTAGAAGCTAAAATGTCTGAACTGTCGGATGATTTTTCATCCTATCGTTTTAATACTCTTACAGGAACCGGTAAAAAGGGGATTATTACCGGAGGTGTAAGTTATGAATATGTTAAGGAAGTCATCAAAGACCGTACTGATATTAAGCTTCTAAAGATTGCAACTGCAAATGCTTTTCCTGAAAAACTTGCGCTTGAATTTCTAGATGGACTTGATGAAGTACTTGCTATTGAAGAACTTGATCCTGTTCTAGAGCGATGTGTTACATATTTATGTGGAAAATATCATTTGCATACAAAAGTATTTGGAAAACTTACGAACAGTATTACAAATGCCGGTGAAAATTCTGTAGCTATTGTCAATAGAAGTTTAAGTGAATTTTTAGGAGAGGAGCTTCTAACAGAAAATGAACCGGAACAAACTCCGCAACTTCCCATACGCCCTCCTGTCCTTTGTGCAGGATGTCCTCACCGGGCATCTTTTTATGCTGTTAAAAAGGCTATGATTGGAAAGAAAACCCGATTTTGTGGCGATATAGGCTGTTATACTCTTGGAAATGCAATGCCTCTTGATATGACTGATACATGCCTTTGTATGGGAGCTGATATAACAATGGCTCAGGGATTTACACGAACTGAACCCGATGTCTATAGTTTTGCATTTATAGGGGATTCAACTTTTTTTGCTTCAGGAATGACAGGAGTTGTCAACGCAGTTTACAATCAGGCAAATATCACTATCATACTTTTAGACAATTCTACTACTGCAATGACCGGTCATCAGCCACACCCGGGCACCGGCATTACAATGATGGGCGAAATCGTGAATAAAATTAATCCCGAACTTGTTCTTAAAGGTATTGGTGTTGATAAGGTGGTTACAGCAAATCCATTAGAGCTTGATAAAGCTGTTGAAATTGTACGTGAAACAGCAGAACTTAACGGCGTTAAGGTTATTATATTTAAATCCCCATGTATTGCAGTTTCACAACCTGATGATGCTGTAATTATTGATTCAGAAAAATGCATTAATTGTAAGAAGTGTATTAAGGATTTAGGCTGTCCTGCCATTGTACTGCAGAAAGGCAGGGCATTTATTGAAAATTCCTTATGCTTTGGATGTTCAATATGCGAATATGTATGTCCGGTTAATGCAATACATAAAATGGGAGGTAAGGATAATGAATAAAAACTATTTATTATGCGGTGTAGGCGGTCAGGGAACTGTACTTGCTGCAAAAATACTTGCTGCCGCTGCCATAGCAAAGGGCGAAGAAGTAAAA
>JBJEMK010000071.1:0-3722 GCA_051879635.1 Eubacterium sp. | reverse complement strand
TGTACAAATAACAAAAAAGAAGATGAAAATTTGTCAGATGCTACTTCTTCTGAGAGTCTTGTTAATGCTGACTTTGAAACAAAGGATACAACAGGATGGACAGTAGAAGATCCGGACGGAGTAACTTTAGTAAGAAACGATGACTGGGCATCAGAAAATCTTACATACTTTGTTAAAATACAGCCGGAAAAAGATACAACTTTTAATATTTACCAGACAATTAAAGTAGACAAAGCAGGTACATATACAGCATCAGTAGATTATGAAGGTTCTGAAACGTTTGCAGGTAAAATGTATTTTAAGGTGCTAAAAGAGGGAGAAGAACTTGCATCAGTTGATGTAACTCCATCTATGGGATGGGATGTGTGGAATACTGCATATACAGAAGATATTGAATTGGAAGCCGGTGATGAAGTTACAATTGGTGTTTATTGCGCACTTGTAGGTAAAGACTGGGGCGATATTGATAATTTTGAATTCTATCCAAGTGGAGAAAAACCATCAGAAGCTTCTGATAATACAGCTTCTTTTCCTGAATATGATAACCTTGAAGAAGGTGGAGCTACAGGCTCAGGTGAGATTAATTACAAAGGTGTAATATATAATGATAAATCTGTTAATGACGGAAATTGGATTAAAGGTATAGATATATCATCAATTCTTTCTGTTGAAAACAGTGGAATTAAATTCTATAATGCTGACGGGCAGGAAGAAGACATATTTAAAATATTTGCAGACGCCGGCGTTAACTATGTACGCGTAAGAGTATGGAATGATCCATATCTGTCAACTGCTACAGAAAAAACAGCAGAAACAAGTTATGGCGGTGGTGTTTGTGATGTTGATTATTGCGTGGAAATAGCCAAAAGATGCAAAGCCGTAGGTATTAAATTATATGTTGATTTTCATTATTCAGATTTCTGGTCCGATCCGGGACGCTCATATGCACCAAAGGCGTGGGAAGGTATGAATCTTGATGAAAAGTCAGAAGCTCTTTCAGAGTTCACAACAGACAGTCTTAAGAAAATCGCTGCTACAGGAGTTGAACTGGGCATAGTATCAGTAGGAAATGAAACTAATGGATATATGGCAGGAGAATCCGGTCTTGATAATATTGCAGTGCTTATGAAAGCAGGAGCAGAGGCCATAAGAGCATTTGACAACAATATTTTAATAGCAGTTCATTTCGCAAATCCTGAGTCATACAGCTATGCATCAGCAGCAGCAAAATTGTATGAAGCCGGTGTAGACTATGACATTTTCGGAAGTTCATATTATCCGCAATGGCATGGAACACTTGAAAATCTGCAACAAAAATTAAGCAGCCTTGCAGAAAATTATGGAAAACTCACTATGATTGCTGAATATTCTTATTCATATCAGGGTTCAGCAGAATCTTCTCTTACGAGTGTATTTGGAGATTATACAGAGGAAGGTCAGACTAATGCAATTAAGGTGATTAATAGTGCAGCAGCAGAAATAAAATATTGTATAGGAACATTTTACTGGGAGCCTGCATGGGTAACAACTCCTTCTGATACATGGGCATCATGTGGTTCGGGATGGATTACTGCTAATGCAGCAGAATATGATAAAGCAAATTCCGGTATTGCAGTAGCACAGGGAAGTGCCTGCGCTGACCAGTCAATGTTCAAGAATGACGGAACACCAAATGATTGTATAAAAACAGCAGTATTTAATACTATATGGAAAGATGAATAAATAGTTATGTGGGCATACGAAAGTGTTTTTTATCAGATTTACCCTTTAGGATTTTGTGGTGCGCCTTTTGAAAATGATAGTATAATTAGTCATCGTATACTAAAGGTTAATGACTGGATACCCCATATTTTAAAACTGGGTGCAGATGCAATTTATTTTTCTCCGGTATTTGAGTCAGATACACATGGTTACAATACAAGAGATTATAAAAAGATTGATGTAAGGCTTGGAACTAATGAAGATTTTAAACAGGTATGTGATAATCTTCACGAAAATGGCATTAAAATAGTTCTTGATGGTGTGTTTAACCATGTTGGACGAGGATTTGGCCCATTTAAGGACGTTTTGAAGAATCGTGAGGCATCTGCTTACCGATGGTGGTTTAATTTGAATTTTGAGGGAAATTCGACTTATAATGATGGCTTGTGGTATGAAGGCTGGGAGGGTAATTATGATCTGGTAAAGCTTAATTTAAAAAATGAAGAAGTTATCAGTCATATTTTTGATGCAGTCAAGTATTGGATTGAATATTTTGATATTGATGGGTTGAGACTTGATGTTGCTTATTGTCTTGATGAAGATTTTGTTAAAAGGCTGCGCAGATTTACTACAGAATTGAAGCCGGATTTTTATCTGCTGGGAGAAATGTTGCATGGAGACTATAACAGAATGGTAAATGATGAAATGCTTCATTCTGCAACTAATTATGAATGCTATAAAGGATTATATTCAAGTTTTAATTCAATGAATATGTTTGAAATTATTCATTCATTAAAAAGACAGTTTGGTCCTGAGGAATGGACTCTTTATAAGGGAAAGCATATGCTTTCATTTGTTGATAATCATGATGTGACAAGAGTTGCAAGTATTCTTACAAATGAGAATCATTTAAAACTCATATATGCTCTTATGTATTGTATGCCGGGTATTCCATGTGTTTATTATGGAAGTGAATGGGGTGCTAGAGCATTAAAGAGTGATGGAGACCCAGCACTCAGGGCATGTTTTGATACATTTGAGTGGAATAGTCTTGCAGATTGGATTGCAAAGCTTTCTTCTATAAAAAAGGGTAGCAGGGCTCTTAACTATGGTGATTTTAATGCACCGGTGATTACAAACAAACAATGCGTTATTACAAGACGGATTGATAACGAAACGGTATTTTTACTAATTAATGCTGATGAAAATTCATATACGGTAGGATTTGATGCAGGAAGTAACAAGCTGTTAGATATGATTGATAACAATATAATTGAATACAATGGTTGCATTGAATTAAAACCATATGAAACCAGAATATTGGCATCTGTAGTATAAATTAATAATATATAATAAAAAACATGTAAATTTTCGATAATATATCGGTAAAAAATTTACATGTTTTTTAATTAAAATAAATTTAAAATATACAATTTTATGGGATAAATTATTTCAAATTTAAAGATTAATAAATCATTCTAAAAAGGCCAATAACCTTACCAAGGATTTGGCAGTCAGGAACAATAATAGGTTCCATATAATCATTTTCGGGTTGTAATCTTATATGGCCATCCTCTTTGAAGAAACGCTTTACAGTAACTGAATCATCAACTAAAGCAACGACAATATCTCCATTGCGGGCAGTATTACGGCTTTCAACAATAATCTGGTCACCATCAAATATTCCTACATTAATCATACTTTCACCTTTGACAATAAGCATAAAAGTTTCTGCATTAGGCATATATTCAGTAGGTATAGGAAAGTATCCCTCGAGATTTTCTACCGCAAGTAAAGGCTGTCCTGCAGCAACTTTACCTATAATAGGAACATTAACAACCTCGCGTCTTACAAGATTAAAATTATCATCTACAATTTCAATTGCACGTGGCTTGGTTGGATCTCGTCTTATATATCCGTTAGTTTCTAAAGTTTCCAAATGTGAATGAACAGAAGAGGTTGATTTTAAATGAACCGCTTCACAGATCTCACGTACAGCAGGAGGATAACCTTTATTTAAT
>JBJEMK010000070.1:0-3730 GCA_051879635.1 Eubacterium sp. | reverse complement strand
GACATTTTGCAATTTCTGAATTTTTTGGAATGGATATGATTCCTATTCCAATGGACGAAAATGGTCCAGATATGGATATGGTAGAAGAATTTGTAAATAATGATAAAGATGTCAAAGGTATCTGGTGCGTTCCGAAGTACTCAAATCCTACGGGAACATCTTATTCAGATGAAACGGTAAAAAGAATGGCAGCTCTAAGACCGGCGGCAGAAGACTTTAGATTATATTGGGATAACGCCTATTGTATTCACCATCTTTATGAAGATGACCAGGACGTTATTTTAGAAATCCTTGACGAATGTGAAAAAGCAGGAAATAAAGATATGGTCTTTAAGTTTTGTTCAACTTCAAAGATTACTTTTCCTGGTTCAGGGATTGCTGCAATTGCATCTTCTGTGGATAATATTGCTTTTATCAAAAATCAGATGTCAATTCAGACAATAGGACACGATAAACTGAATCAACTGCGTCATTGCAGATTTTTCGGAGATTTTAATGGTATGAAAGAACACATGAAAAAACATGCAGCCATTTTGAGACCAAAGTTTGAAACAGTTCTTAATACATTAGAGACAGAATTAGGAGAATTGGGCATAGCAGAATGGACAAAACCAAAAGGCGGATATTTTATTTCACTTAATACTATGGATGGCTGTGCAAAAAAAGTTGTTGGTTTATGTAAAGAAGCCGGACTTATACTTACGCCTGCCGGTGCTACATTCCCATATGGAAATGACCCTCATGATTCTAATATCAGAATTGCACCAACTTATCCATCACCACAAGAACTGGCAGATGCATGTAAGGTATTTGTTTTATGTCTTAAACTTGCAAGTGTTGAAAAGATTTTGGAAAATAAATAATTTAATAATATATTGATAATAACCTCTTTTTACAGATTGACTCTGGTCTGATAAAAGAGGTTATTGTTATGTTATAAAAATGTGTAGATGCGAGTCATATAAACATTGTATATTATAACTACATATGATATGATACATATACCTGCTGAAGCTACAATGTTATTTATTTGAAATAAATGTTCTAAAATTAAAAAATAAAAGTTGCAAAATAATGATATAAAATAAAAATTATTATTGACTTTTTATGGATAGTATATTAACATTATAACATAAACGAACATAAGTTCGATTACAAAAGGAGAATATATATGGAAAATGGAGATAAATTAAAGGCATTGGATGCTGCAATAGCACAGATAGAAAGGCAGCATGGAAAAGGTTCCGTTATGAAATTAGGAACAGCTGATGTAAATATGAATGTTGAGTCTATACCAACAGGCTCATTAAGTCTTGATATAGCACTTGGTATAGGCGGGGTACCAAAGGGCAGGATAGTTGAAATATATGGTCCGGAATCCAGTGGTAAGACTACTGTAGCTTTACATATGATAGCGGAGGTACAGAAGCGTGGAGGCATAGCAGGATTTATTGACGCAGAGCATGCACTTGACCCTGTATATGCTAAGGCTATAGGGGTAGATATTGATAATTTATATATATCACAGCCTGATTATGGTGAACAGGCTTTGGAAATAACAGAAACAATGGTACGCTCTGGAGCTGTTGATATAGTGATTATTGACTCAGTAGCTGCACTTGTGCCTAAGGCAGAAATTGACGGAGAAATGGGAGATACACATGTAGGCCTTCAGGCCAGACTCATGTCTCAGGCTTTGCGTAAACTAACAGGTGTAATAAGTAAGACCAACTGCACGGTTGTATTTATTAACCAATTACGAGAGAAAGTCGGAATAATGTTTGGTAATCCGGAGACAACTACCGGTGGAAGGGCATTAAAGTTTTATGCTTCTGTAAGACTCGATGTAAGACGTATTGAAACATTGAAAGTTGGCGGAGAGATGGTAGGAAACAGAGCAAGGGTAAAGGTTGTTAAAAATAAAGTTTCACCTCCATTTAAAGAAGCAGAATTTGATATTATGTTTGGAAAAGGCATATCCAGAGAAGGTGATATTCTTGATTTGGCGGCCAATGAAGGCATTATTGTAAAGAGTGGTGCATGGTATGCATATAATAATGAGAAAATTGGACAAGGAAGGGAAAATGCTAAAATCTATCTTAAAGACCATCCTGAAATAATGGAAAAGGCAGAACATGCAGTAAGGGTTAAATATGGATTAGATGACAATACAGAAAATGAATGATATATATGATATGAATAGTATGTATATTGTTACTGACGTTGTACCTGCAGGAAAAAACAAGTATAAAGTTTATATTAATGAAGAGTTAGCTTTTCCTTTATACAAATCAGAAATTAAATCTAATAATATATATTCGGGAGCGTCTTTAACAAAAAGCACATATAATTATTTGTTTAATGATATTGCATATAAGCGGGCAAAGGAAAGAAGTCTGTATCTTATTGAACGCATGGATAAAACTAAACATCAGATATCAACAAGGCTTTTTGAAGATGGGTATTGTTCGGAAATTATAAAAAGGGTATTAAACTTTCTCGAGAGATATAATTATATTAATGATTATAAATATACTATAAAATATATAAACACTTATTCCCATAAAAAAAGTATGCTTATGATTAAAAATGAGCTCATGTCAAGAGGTATAGATAATAATATTATAATTAATGTGCTGGATGAAATGTGTATCAATGAAGAGCAGGCAATAAAGTATTATTTAGATAGAAAATATAAAAATAATATTATTAGCGATGAAGAAAAACAGAAACTATTTAATAGGTTGAGAAGAAAAGGTTTTCAATATTATAATATTGAAAAGGTATTGAACCAATATTGCAAACAGTTGTGATATACTCCTTTTACTTGACATAACTTGTAAAAAAGTATAAAATTAAAGAGTTGTATTTAGTACAATGAAAACTAAATAAGGAGGTGCTCCTGTGACAGATGTTGTTAAGATAATACTTTCTGTTGTCATAACATTTGTAATAGTAGCCCCGGTTTCGTGGTTTTTAGCAATCAGATATAGAATAAAATTTGTTGAAACTAAAATTGGCAGTGCTGAAGAAAAGGCAAGGCAGATTATAGATGAAGCAGTTAAAACAGCTGAAACCAAGAAAAGAGAAGCTCTTTTGGAAGCTAAGGAAGAAAACCTCAGAGTTAAAAATGAATTTGAAAAAGAATCAAAAGAGCGAAGGGCAGAGTTACAACGTTACGAAAAGCGAGTTCTCTCTAAAGAAGAATCAATTGACAAGAAAGCAGCGCAATTGGAAAAGAGAGAAGAGTCACTTCAGAGGAAAGATGAAGAACTCACAAAGGTAAAAGCAGAAGTAGACAAGTTAAATCAGCAGCGAATTCAGGAACTGGAAAGAATCTCTGGACTTACCTCCGAACAAGCAAAAGAATACTTATTACAAACTGTTGAAGAAGAAATTAAATTTGAAACGGCTAAACTGGTAAAGGAACTTGAGACAAGAGCAAAAGAAGAAGCTGATAAAAAAGCTAAGGACATTGTTGTTACTGCTATTCAGAAATGTGCAGCTGATCATGTATCAGAGACAACAATTTCAGTTGTTCCATTACCAAATGATGAAATGAAAGGTCGTATTATTGGTCGAGAGGGAAGAAATATTAGAACTCTTGAGACAATGACAGGCATTGATTTGATTATTGATGATACACCTGAAGCAGTAATTTTATCAGGATTTGATCCGATAAGAAGAGAGGTTGCAAGAATTGCACTGGAAAAACTTATTGTAGACGGAC
>JBJEMK010000069.1:0-15459 GCA_051879635.1 Eubacterium sp. | reverse complement strand
ATTTAACAGCTATATTTGGTGGAGTTAAATGTGATTTAAGAAATGCAATAATTGATTCAGATGTAGTAATAAATACAAGCAGTACATTTGGAGGAATTGAAATATATGTGCCATCAAATGTAAAAGTCAAAATAA
The DNA here is from genome assembly GCA_051879635.1 of Eubacterium sp. Classification (GTDB taxonomy): domain Bacteria; phylum Bacillota; class Clostridia; order Lachnospirales; family Lachnospiraceae; genus JBJEMK01. The sequence goes on along the minus strand of JBJEMK010000069.1, from coordinate 15,324 downwards.
AATCAACACCTATATTTGGAGGTGTGTCAAATAAGGCAAATACAAAAACGGATGAAAACAGTCACACGATTTATATTAATGGTATAGTTGTATTTGGGGGCGTAGAAATAAAATAACAAATAATCAGTTAGGAAAGGAAAACATTAGTGATAGAAATAAAAAATGTAAGTAAAACTTATAATGGAGAAAAGAAAGCTATAAATAATGTGAGTTTTGATATTAAAGATGGCGAAATATTTGCATTCATTGGGCATAATGGAGCAGGTAAAACAACTATGATTAAATCATTAGTAGGAATATTGGATTTTGAAGAAGGAGATGTTTTCATAAATAATAAATCAATAAAACAAGATCCGATTGGTTGTAAATTAGATATGGCTTATGTACCAGATAATCCGGATCTTTATGAAAATATGACTGCTATTGATTTTATAAATTTTGTTTGTGATATGTATGATACTTCTAATGATATCAGAAAAGAAAACATTAAAAAGTATGCCTGTATGTTTGAAATGGAAGATAAATTAAGAGATGATATATCATCATTTTCCCACGGTATGAAGCAAAAAGTTGCTTTAATTGCTGCCCTTTCACATAATCCTAAGGTGTTAGTCATGGATGAACCATTTGTTGGATTAGATCCAAAAGCTGTATTTGATATGAAAGAATTAATGAAACAAATGATAAAAGAAGGAAAAACTATATTCTTTTCTACACATATTTTAGATGTTGCTGAAAAATTATGTGATAGAGTAGCAATTATTAAAAATGGAAATATTGTAAAGATAGGTAAAATGAAAGATATCAAGGGAGATTCTTCATTGGAAGAAGTATTCCTTGAGTTAGGAGACCAGCGATGAAAACTATTTCTTTATTAAAAGCAGCTCTTAGTCAAGATATGAATATGTTTAAGTATTCTGCCAAAAGAAATTCTGGGAAACTAACCAAAGCTCTTTTTCCTATAATATTATTTGTAATAGTTAGTATTAGCATAGGAACATACGCTTATATGATTGGAAAAGAACTTGCACCTTATCATTTAACATATATAATGTTAAGCATGTTTATTATGGGTGTAACAGTTATTACCTTTATGGAAGGAATTTATAAATCACAAGGAATATTATTTGAGGCAAAAGATAATGATTTATTATTTGCACTTCCTATCAAAAAATCACAAATATTATTTATAAGGGTTTTTAAACTATTATTATTTCAATATATATACAATTTAATGTTTTTATTACCGGCTTTTGTAATATTTATATATTTTGAAAAACCTGAAATTGGTTTTTATTTTATATCATTATTGATGAGTTTGCTAATACCAATTATTCCAACTGTAATATCAAGTGTTTTAGGATATATTATAAAATTATTTTCTTCAAAGTTTAAAGCTAAAAAAATAGTTCAAACACTAATATCCGGTATTGTCTTTTTAGGAATATTTTATTTAAGTCTGAATATTGAAAACTTTATACAGGATATTGCTTCTAAAGCAACCGGTATAAATAACATGCTTACAAATATTTATTATCCACTTGGATTATATATAAATTTAATTACTAAATTTCAAATATTAGATTTAATAAAATTAATTATAATAAATTTAGTGCCTCTTGGATTATTTATTTTAATCGGAGATAGGTTCTATTTTAAAATAATTTCACGCTCAAAAGAAAGTAATGTTAAAATAAAAGTAAATAGAAAAAAAGAACTAATCATAAAGAGAAAACCAGTTATTTCTCTTGTCAGAAAAGAATTAAAAAGATATTTTGCTTCTCCCGTATATATGTTTAATACATCATTTGGATTACTATTGTGCGTTATTGTATCTGTTGTTTTATGCTTTAAAGGGCAAAGTATCTTTAATGAGTTTTTATATGATTATGGAATAACAAAAGACTTATCATTGCCGGTATTGTTTTATTTCTTTATTTTATTTGTAGGTTCTATGACATCTATAACATCTTCCAGTATTTCATTAGAGGGAAAAACCATGAACATTACAAAGAGTCTGCCAATAAAAGAAGAATTAATATTAAAATCGAAGATATTAGCTTGTTATGTCATAGAACTGCCATTTATTATATTTGCTGACAGCTTATTTTTTATAAGATTCAGACCAAGCCTGTTTTATATTATATTAATAATTTTATTAAGTTTTTTAACTATTTTATTAAGTGCATGTATTGGACTTATTTCTAATTTAAAATATCCGAAAATGAATGCAACTAACGATACAGAAGTGGTAAAGCAAAGTATGAGCTCTATGATTTCAGTATTTAGTGGTATGGGTATTTTCATAGGCAGCATTTTTATAATCTTCTTTTTGAATGCCTATTTAAAATTAGATTTGATTTTATTTTTACATATAATTTGTATAGCTGTAATTTCTGCAATTTTATATGTATTCTTAATAAAATTTGGCGTGAAAGAATATAGAAAAATAAATGTATAAAGGCATAAATTATTTTAGAAAAAGCAAGGCAACTTGCTCTGTTCGTATGCCGTTTGAAAAATATGAAAATTGAGCTTTAGTTTTATAGCGGCATATTAACCAGTCCATGTTTATTACAATAAGCATAAAGTATTCCATGTCCTTTTTTCCTAAACCTAACAGATATATCTTGTTCAGGATATAGTTTTATAATTTCACAATTACTTGATGTTACATAAGCAATAAAAGATATATAATGCTTTTTATCCATAGGATGCGCCATTGATACATGATACTCATTGTCAACAGTCTCAAGACAAATCAAGTGATTTTCATCACATTTTTCAGACTCTATCCTATGCAGTGTAATACCACAACACGAAAATGCTCCATTCCCGACAGATACTATAATATTACCACAAATAGGACATACAAAAAAATGCATATTTTTTATATTACTTGATAGATTTTCATTTTTCATTAAATCTCCTGTCAGTAACTCTGTTATTGATATTCCTAAAGCCTTTGCCAAATCTTCAATAATGGTTACATCAGGAAGCCCTTTTTCTGTTTCCCATTTTGATATAGTCTTATCGCTTACATTTATTTTTTCTGCAAGTTCTTTTTGTGTTATTTTTCGCTTTTCTCTTAATTCCTTTATAATTTTTCCAGTAACATATCCCATAATGTACACCTCGCTTTACATTTATGAAATAATTTTATATTCTAATCTGAAATGCAACAACCTACGGAAAGTAGAATTCAGTACTGGATGAACTTCCTGCCAGCACTCAATGGTAAGCAATACATTTACGATTTTCGAACAATGGTTAAATACAGATAAACCATAAAGGATAATAAAGATTATTTAATAATAGCCTTTACCATCTGTTTTTTCTCTTCTGTATATCCACATATAATATTATAATCAAGAGATGTAAGATGACGTATAATTGTGTTTGAGTCATCAGGCGATTTGTCATGTGCTTCCATTCGAAGACCATTTTTAAGGGTAAAGTATAATGAATAATGTGGTTTATGTTTATGGAAAATATTTTTTGTGCCAAGTCTGTATGCCCATGCAAGTCTGCCGAGAGGAATAACAATAATTCTTGAATATTTTAAATCAATAAAGAAGTGCTTTGTTATATACATGGTTCCAACATGGAGAATATCAGTAGAACTTAATTCAGCATTGGCACGATTAATAAGCCGGCTGTTATCATAAATGTCTCTTCTGGCACAGATAGGATAAGCAGCCGGTTTTATTACATATAGAATGTTGATTGCAATATAACCTACAAATGCCGCCAGTGTTAATATAAATGCCATAAGCAGAAATATATAGATTCCGGGTGTGTAGTCGGGTTCGCTTAAAACAATATCTGCTGTTACTCCATTTAGACCAGTGGCATTCCAGTTAAGATCTGAGGAATAATTAGAGATAAGCTGATTAAAGATACGATTTCCATCTATAACTTTGGCCTTAATTGTATAGTCAGTAAGTATATCTTTAGTGTCGTCAGACGGGTTAGCCAGAATAAAAATACATTTGTCATCAGACAGACAGTAATAATATGAACCGGAAACATTGCCATTGCTTAGCACATCATATCCGGTATAGTACATTTTATCTATAGTAAGTGTTACATACTCGTTACCATTTTTATATGCATTTTCACAATCCCAGATACTATATAGTTGCTGGGGTGAGAAAATCTGTCGGAAAGGAATGGTTGACATAATAATGGCAACTGCCACTATAAAAATTGCAGGCAGTATTATCTGAAATATGCTGGCTTTTCGTATGTGTTTCTGAATCGTACCCATATCAACTCCGATAAAAATAGTATTTGTGTTTCAAACTAAATATAAGTATAATGTAAATGATAGTAATTATCAAGCAACAAGTTTGGTGGAGGCAAATATGAAAGCATACACTGCGTTTGCAGAAGTTTATGATATGTTTATGGATAATGTTCCATATGAAGAATGGGGTATATATCTAAAAGAGCTTCTTAATGAATATGGAGTAAATGAAGGTATTGTTTTAGATTTGGGATGTGGAACAGGCAGTATGACTGAAATACTCGCAAGAGCAGGATATGATATGATTGGAATTGATAATTCTGAAGATATGCTTAATGAAGCTTTGGATAAGAAATATAAAAGTGGTATGAATATTTTATATCTTAACCAGGATATGCGTGAGTTTGAACTGTATGGCACAGTTGCAGCTATAGTAAGCATATGTGATTCAATTAATTATATTACATCATATGATGACCTAGTAAAGGTGTTTAAGCTTGCTAATAATTATCTGGATCCTCAAGGGATATTTATATTTGATATGAACACTATATCAAAGTATAGAAATATTGGGGATGCAACTATAGCTGAGGACCGTGAGGATAGTAGTTTCATATGGGAAAATACTTTTTATACAGACACTAACATAAATCAATATGAGCTGACTGTTTTTAATAAGTGTGAGGATGGAAGATATAGTAAGCATAAAGAAATACATTACCAGAAAGCATATGAACTTAATGAAATAAAAAGTGCGCTGTCAGAAGCGGGGATGATATTTGAAAAGGCATATAATGCTTTTACCCATACTCCTGCATCAGATAAAAATGAACGAATATATGTAATTGCACGTGAGAAAGGAAAATAAATGACAGATTATATAGTAAGAGCAACTGCGGCAGACAATCAGATAAGAGCATTTGCTGCTACAACAAAGAATATGGTAGAAAACGCCAGAAAGATACACAATACCAGCCCGGTAGCAACAGCAGCCCTTGGAAGACTTCTTACAGGTGGAGCAATGATGGGTATAATGATGAAAGGGGAGGATGATATCCTGACCATTCAGATGAAAGGTGATGGACCAATTAATGGTGTCATAGTAACTGCAGATTCGCATGGTAATGCTAAAGGTTATGTAGGTGAACCAAATGTTATTATTCCTACAAATTATGCAGGTAAGCTGGATGTTGGCGGTGCGATAGGATATGGTGAACTTACAGTTATTAAAGATATGGGATTAAAGCAACCATTTTCCAGCCAGCTTCCACTGACTACCAGTGAGGTTGCAGAGGATTTAACGTATTACTTTGCAAAGTCCGAACAGGTGCCATCTTCCGTGGGTTTAGGTGTGCTAATGAATAAAAATAATACCGTGCGGCAGGCAGGGGGCTTTATAATTCAGCTTATGCCATTTGCAGATGAGTCAGTAATTGCAACATTAGAAAAGCGTATATCACAAATTAAATCAGTTACAGATATGCTTGAATCAGGCATGACACCAGAAAATATTCTTGAAAATGTTCTGGAGGGAATGAACATTGAATTTAATGATAAGATTCCTACACAGTTTAAATGTAATTGTAGTAAGGAGAGAGTATCGCATGCAATTGCCAGTATAGGTAAGAAGGATATTTGTGAAATGATAAATGAGGGAAAAGAAATAGAAGTGAATTGTCACTTTTGTAATACAAATTACAAATTCAGTATAGAGGAATTAAAAAAATTTATATAAAATTAGTGCCGCCGCTCCACGATTTTTAATCGTTGATGCGACGGCACTTTGTTAATCGTACAAATTTTGCTTATTAATAATAAAATGCTAATAAAAACTTATTAAGTAATATTAAAATTTATATTAAGAAATAGGCACATAATTGTTGATTATAAAGTGGTTACATTAGTAGCCTGTGGTCCCTTTTCTCCGTTAACGATTTCGTATTCTACTGCTGCACCTTCTTCTAAAGTCTTAAAACCATCCATGTTAAGACCTGAATAGTGAACAAATACATCGCTTCCATCTTCGTCAGAAATGAAACCGTATCCTTTTGAGTTATTGAACCACTTAACTGTACCTTTGTTCATGATGTTACCTCCGAAATAAACTATGTGATGTTAATCACCTTATATAGAATAACATACACATTTATCAGTGTCAAAGAGAATTGCAATATTTATTCAAATATTTTCACATAGTTTTCACACGAATAATATATTTCGGTCAAATTTTATAATCATAATAAAACTATAATTTACCAAAATTAATAGATGTGTAAAAACACATCAAAGGAGGATATTATGAGATTTAATAAAAAGGCACTTGCAATAACATGTGTTGCAGCTATGGCTATGAACATGCTGTCAGGTTGTGGTGGGACAGATAATAGTATAATTGATTACAGCAATGCTACAATTTATGGAATTGTAGAAAGCATAGATGGAGACGAACTGACGATTACATTAGGAGAAAAGATTTCATCAGAAGCATTGGGAAGTACAATGATGTCAAAAATGCCTGTGGCAGAAAATGGTAGTTCAATGACTATTCCTTCAGATACAAATAATTCCAGTTCAGGTGCACAGACATTAGAAGTAAAGGATGAAGAAGGAGAGAGTCAGAATTCTAATTCAGATAAGCCACAGAATATGGAAAACTTACCGGAAAAACCAAGTGAAGGTTCACCACAATTTTCAGATGCTCCTCAGACACCGGATTCAGACGCAAGCTATCTGGTTACAACTGATACAACAGTTGTTCTTACAGTTGGTGATGATACACTGATAGCAAAAGAAGTTTCAGAAGCAGGTCAAGCAGAGACAGAAACAGATAGTACAGAAGTTGAAACAGAAGCAGCAGAAATTTCTGATATTGAAGAAGGCTCAATAATATCCATAACTTATAGTAATGATAATGAAATTGAAAGTATTTGTATATTAAGTAATATAACAGAGCAATCTTTTAATACAAAGACTGATAATATATCAGCAGAGAACCATAATGGTACAGGTACAGGTTCATCTACTGAAAATAGCGGAACAGGTGCAAATACATTTGATGAGGATGCACAAATTTCCGACAAAACTTATGAATCAGAAAATGAAGATGAGAATGCAGTCAGGGTTGAAAGCGGTGTAACTGTCAGATTTTCAGATATAGTAATAAATAAAAGCGGTGATTCTTCAAATAGCGAGGACAGTGATTTTTATGGATTAAATGCAGGACTGCTGGCAAGAGATGGAGCACAGGTTAATATTGATGGTGCCACTGTCAGTACAACAGCTACGGGAGCCAACGCAGTATTTGCATACGGCGAGGGAACAACCCTTACGATAAGTAATAGTACAATAACAACAACAGCTGATAATTCAGGTGGAATTGAATGCGCAGGTGGTGCAACTCTTACAGCATCAGACTTAAATGTAGAGACAAATGGAGCTTCATGTGCAGCAATAAGAAGCGACAGAGGCGGCGGAACAGTAAATGTTAATGGTGGAAACTATGTGACGAATGGAACGGGTTCTCCTTCAATATATTCAACAGCAGACATTACAGTTTCCAATGCTACACTTAATGCAACAACCTCCGAAGCAGTGGTAGTGGAGGGGCAAAATTCAGTTACTTTGAAGAACTGCAATGTCACCGGAAGTATGAGTGGAACATATGGTAAGGACAGTGGTGAAAATATTCATAATATTATGATATATCAGAGCATGTCAGGTGATGCTGCTGAAGGACAAAGTTCGTTCTCAATGACGGGTGGAAGCCTTACTTCCAAGAGTGGAGATATGTTCTATGTTACTAATACAGCATGTGAAATTTATCTTTCTGATGTTGATATGACGTATTCGGATGGAAATCTTCTTACAGTATCAGGAAACGATGGTTCCAGAGGCTGGGGAAGTGAAGGCAGCAATGGAGGAACATGTGATTTTAGTGCTGATGGCCAGACTTTAGAAGGATATATATATGTAGATGAGATTTCATCATTAGATTTTTCGATGGAAAACGGAACAACTTTTACAGGTTCTATCAATTCTGATGGCGAAAAAGGAGAAGTGAATATTACTATTGACAGTTCAAGTACATGGAAGCTGACAGGAAACACATATGTAACTTCACTGAAGGGAAGCACAGATAACATAGATACAAATGGTTATACCTTATATGTTAATGGTGTTGCATTTAATTAAATATAATAATTTCTAAAAATTGATAACCTCTCTTTTTATTTTATAGTATTCAGGGCAGTATACCGACAATAATTTGGTATGCTGCCCTAAGTTGTGTTACATATAAATCAGTCAGAAAGAGGACTGTTTTCATAAGCATCTTTTGCAAAATCAGTAGTTATCAATTCATCATAAGGAACTCTTTCTTCCAACTCACCGGCTGATTCGAGAATATCCTGCAATAAATCAAACGCATCTTCTTTAAATATACAGTTATCCATCCAGGTATCCTGTTCCAGATAACGTGAAACGATTGTAACAATAGTATCCTTATCAGTTTCTTTGAACTGTGGTTTAATAACTTCTGCAATTTCTTCTGATGAATGTGACTGTACAAAATCAAGTCCTGATTGAATTGCATTCGTAAATGCCTGAATAGTATCAGGATTTTTTTCAATATAACTTCCCTTGGCACTATAAGCTGTATATGGGACATAACCTGAATCACGTCCAAGAGAGGCTGTAACGTATCCCTCTCCTGCCTGCTCCAGAGCAGTAGCAAATGGTTCAAATTCTACAGTCGCAAAGTAGTCTCCACTTGTAAAAGCTGCAGCAGTATTGCCGAAATCAACGCTTTGGTCAATATTGACTTCTGAAGGGTTAATTCCGTTTTCTTTCAGAATATATTCAAAAACCATTTCAGGCATGCCGCCTACACGGCCACCCAGTACCTTTTCTCCGATAAGGTCCTGCCATTCAAAATCATCTATCTTTTGTTTAGTTACAAGAAAATTACCTGCACGCTGAGTTAATTGTGCAAAGTTAACAATATAATCTTCCTGTCCTTCATTATATACATAAATTGAAGCTTCAGACCCCATAAAGCCGATATCAGCATCTCCTGAAATAAGTGCAGTCATTACATTATCGGCACCGGAGCCATTGACAAGTGTAATATCAAGACCTTCATCTTCAAAGTATCCATTTTCTATAGCTACGTACATAGGAGCATAAAAAATAGAATGTGCCACTTCGTTAAGAGTTACTTTTGTAAGCCCGCCATCTGTTTTTTCACATCCAACAAAGGAGCAGACAAGTCCTGTAATTATGATAGTAATTATCATTAGTGAAAATAGTTTTCGCCAGACTTTCATAATATCTCCTAAATTATTATTCAATACTATATTATATTTACTTGTTATAAAACTGTTCGGAATAAATTTTAATTAATATATAGACTTTACGACTTTAATATGTTAAAATGTGAAAATAGCAACTAAGAGTTATCATAATTTTTGTTAAAGTAGGTAAGCAATATGGGAAAAACTATTCACACTGAGGCAGTCAACCATTTATTTGATGCAGTATTGACTTTAGAGGACAAAAAGGAATGCTATAAATTTTTTGAGGATGTGTGCACAGTAAATGAGCTTCTTTCTATTGCACAGCGATATGAAGTTGCCAAGATGCTTCGCGAACAGAAGACTTATCTGGAAATTTCAGAAAAGACCGGTGCATCAACAGCAACAATAAGCAGAGTTAACCGTTCATTAAACTATGGAAATGATGGATATGATATGGTTTTTGAACGTTTAAACAAATAATGTGGTTTCTGTAATTCATAATGTGAAGATATGAAGTACATTACCAATAAAGGACAGCTATGATGGCTGTCCTTTTCAAATGCGAAATTAATTTCATCCATTTAAGATTTTAGTTATTTTTATCTTTTTTGTCCTTTTTTTTATCATCTTTATCAGGAACATTCAAAAGAAGTCCGTCGATGAGTGCCTCAATTAAATGACGTTTAACATATACATCGTAACTAAGCATGGATATAAGAGTAAAAAGCTGTAAAAAATCTTTTTCTTCTGAATCCTCCATATCAGGAAATGTGTTAGAAGTAGAATTGAGCAAAGTTTGCAAATCATTTTTAATATTAATCAATTTTTCATTTTCAAGTGAAGCAGCGGTGTCGTAAACATCTGAAAGAGAAATATCTTTATCAGATTGAAAATAATCTGCTTTTATTCTGTCAAGATATTTGGATATATCATTAATAGAAAGTATATTTTTAAAATAATATATCATAATGAGCATAATTACATGGTCTTTGGAATATTTCTTCTTAACAGGAGGGGGCAACAGACCATCCTTTGCATAATTATTAATCATTGTTTTGGTAAGAAGCTTATCCTCAGGATAACGTTTTAGATGTTCAAGTTTATCATTGAGGTAAGTGGTTACCTGATCCATATATAAATCAATATTTGGTATATCATTAGTTTCGAGTAACTTAGTTTTGTCAATTACTTCATCTATTATATTTTTTGCTGAATCGTACATATCGACCTCCAAAATATACAATTAAAATTATATCATATAAGAATATAGCAATATTATATAGTATTGGAAACTATATGACAATATAAAACAATAAAATTTAACATATCTTTTTCATAATTATTGCTAGTGACACACTCATTCAAATATTGTATAATGGCAAAGATATAACAAAAGAATTTGAGGTAGTTAAATGAGCATATATGATACATTAAATAAGGAACAAAAAGAGGCAGTATTTTATACAGATGGTCCATTATTGATACTAGCAGGAGCGGGTTCAGGTAAAACCCGAGTACTTACACATAGAGTAGCTTATCTTATTGAGCAAAAAGGTGTAAACCCATGGAATATACTGGCGATTACATTTACCAATAAAGCTGCCGGTGAAATGCGTGAAAGAGTAGATAAACTTGTGGAATTTGGTTCAGAAGGTGTATGGGTAAGTACGTTTCATTCCATGTGCGTCCGTATACTCAGGAGATATATAGATCAGATAGGATATAAAAATAATTTTACAATATATGATTCAGATGATCAGAAAACTGCTATAAAAGAAGTATGTAAAAAACTCAATATAGATACTAAAAAGGTTAAAGAGAGAACTTTTATGGGAGCCATTTCCTCAGCAAAGAATGAGCTTATATCACCAGAACGTTACGAAATGGATAATAAGAGTGACTTTTCGAAATCTGATTACATAAAGGTATATTGGGAGTACCAGGATTACCTCAAGAAAAATAATGCACTTGATTTTGATGACCTTATATTAAAAACGGTAGAACTTTTCAAAAAGTGTCCCGATGTACTGGACTCATACCAGGAACGTTTTAAGTATATTATGGTAGATGAATATCAGGACACTAATACGGCACAGTTTATTTTGGTAAGCCTTATTGCAAAAAAATATAAAAATCTATGCGTAGTCGGTGATGATGACCAGTCAATATACAAATTCAGGGGTGCTAATATAAGCAATATCCTTGATTTTGAAAAAACATTCAGCAATGCAAAAGTGATAAAACTTGAGCAGAATTATCGTTCAACAGGTAATATACTTAATGCGGCTAATGGTGTTATACAGCATAATATCGGCAGAAAGGGAAAGACACTATGGACAGATAAAGGCCCGGGCGAAAAGATCGAAGTAGTAGAACTGGAAAATGAATACAGAGAAGGCGAACTTGTTGCAGGAACAATACGTAAGCTGGTAAACGAAGAAGGCTGTTCATATAAAGATTTTGCCTGTCTTTATAGGACTAATGCACAGTCACGTGTTTTGGAAGAAAAACTGATGATGTCTAATATTCCGTATAAAATAGTAGGCGGAGTGAACTTTTATCAGAGGAAAGAAATTAAGGATGTTTTGGCATATTTAAAGACAATAGACAATGGAGCTGATGATGTTGCAGTAAAACGCATTATTAATGTTCCGAGGAGAGGCATTGGGGCTACATCAATAGAAAAGATTCAGGCATATGCATATGAGCACGAGATGAATTTTTATGATGCTATAAAGACAGATGCAGTAACATCATTACTGGGGCGCGCTGCTTCTAAAGTATTACCGTTTATCGCGCTGATTGAGTCTATTCGCAGCCAGAACGATTTTACAGTTGAACAGATAATTAATGCAGTGCTTGAGAGTACCGGATATATAGAAGCGTTAAAGGCTGAAGGTACTGATGAAGCTAATGACAGAATAGCTAATATAGAAGAATTAATTAATAAGGCAGTTAATTACAATGATACTAATGAGAATCCTACACTTAGTGGATTTTTGGAGGAAATAGCATTAGTTGCTGACATAGACAATCTTGATGAAAGTCAGGAGTATGTTGTTCTTATGACAATACATAGTGCAAAGGGACTGGAGTTTCCAAGAGTATTCTTGTGTGGTATGGAAGACGGACTGTTTCCTAGTATAGCCAGTACATTTGAAGATGCTGAATTGGAGGAAGAACGCAGGCTCTGCTATGTTGCAATTACACGTGCAATGCAGGAACTGACAATAACATGGGCAAGAGAACGTATGACATACGGTCAGAACCAGAGAAATAATATTTCCCGGTTTATCAGGGAAATACCACCACTGTATATTGAAATGATTGGAAATACATCCAGAAAGAATAACTATTCAAGAGGGGAATCTGCCCACGTGGATTTGAGCTCCAGAGGGTATGGAAATTCGGGATATTATGAAGGAAGTACTAGTCAGCATTTATTTGGAAGTTCATATACTACAACAGCCCGTAATGCTGCCATGAAAAAACCTGCATTTGGGAAAGCTTTTGTAGTTGAAAAAGCAGACAGTCAGTCCGGATTAGGATACGAAGTTGGCGATAAGGTCAAACATATTAAGTTTGGAACAGGAATAGTTATGAATATAGCTGATGGAGGCAGAGATTTTGAAGTTACAGTAGACTTTGAAAAAGCCGGAATGAAAAAAATGTTTGCTTCATTTGCAAAATTGAAAAAATTATAGTAAAAAGCAAACTTCTATGGTACAATAACAATATAATAAAATTTTAGTAAAGGGGCGTGTTTACATGAATGATTTATTAGACGCTGCCAAGTTGAAACATTATCTTAGCAGACAGGAAAAGAAAGAAGAAAAACAGAATACGGTACTCTGGGTTTTTGCAATCATTGGCGCTGTAGCTGCCATAGCAGGAATTGCATTTGCTGTATATAAGTATTGCACACCTTGCTATAGTCTTGATGATTTTGATGATGATTTTGATGATGAATTATTTGACGATGATTTTGATGACGATGATGACGAAGATGACGAAGAAGATGATGATACCGTAAAATAGTTCAATGTTACAATTAAAAGAAGAGTGAAAAATCTTATACATTAAGGTTTTTCACTTTTTTCCTTTATGAATATGATACAATTAATTTAAAAGTAAAATAATGATAAAATAGGAAGATGGTTGAGGGATATATGAAAAAGGGCCAATTATATCAGGGAACAGTTATCAGACTGGATTTTCCCAATAAAGGAATAGTGGAATGTGAGGATGGGTTTGTAACAGTAAAAGGCACTCTTCCAGGACAAAAGATAGAGTTTGTAGTCACCAGGAAGAGGACAGGAAGATGTGAAGGAAGACTCAAAAAAGTAATAGAAAAATCTCCATTAGAAAGTATTCAGCCGGTCTGCCCTAGATTTGCAGAGTGTGGTGGATGTACATATCAGACACTGAGTTATGAAAACCAGCTCTTGCTAAAGGAAGAACAGGTTAGGAGAATTATTGATAATGTATGCAGCGGTTATGAATTTGAAGGCATTATCGGTAGCCCTGTGCAATGGGAATATCGAAACAAGATGGAGTTTTCTTTTGGAGATGAATATAAGGACGGACCATTAACACTTGGTTTACATAAAAGAAACAGTTTCCATGATATTATTACAGCTGACTGCTGTAAAATTGTGAGTGATGATTACAACAAAATATTGCGATGCGTACTGGATTTTTGTACAGCAAAACAATTCTCATTTTATCACAAGATGATGCACAAAGGGTTTTTAAGACATCTGCTAATAAGGCGTGGAGTAAAAACCGGGGAGATTATAGTGAGCATTATCACATCATCCGACATTGAAGATAATCTTGAAGATGTTTTTGTGGAACTAAAGGAAAAGCTGCTTAACCTTGAGTTATCAGGAAAGATTGTTGGAATAAATCATGTAATAAATGATTCACTCTCCGATGCAGTTAAGTGTGACCGCATGATTACTTTGTATGGACAGGATTATTTTTATGAGGAAATACTGGGTCTGAAGTTCAAGATATCTACATTTTCATTTTTTCAGACTAATTCACTGGGAGCGGAAGTACTCTATAGTAAAGCCAGAGAATATGTGGGAGATACAAAGGACAAGTTAATATTTGACCTATATAGTGGGACCGGAACTATTGCGCAGATTCTGGCTCCTATTGCAAAAAAAGTTATAGGCGTAGAGATAGTTGGGGAGGCTGTAGAGGCTGCCAGAGAAAATGCGGTTTTAAATGGCTTAAGTAACTGTGAATTTATAGCAGGTGATGTACTTAAAGTGATTGATACAATAGAGGACAAACCTGATATTATAGTGCTGGACCCACCAAGGGACGGAATCCATCCTAAGGCATTGACCAAGATAATTGACTATGGTGTGGAAAGTATAGTGTATATTTCCTGCAAACCTACAAGTCTGGCAAGGGATATTGAGGTATTTACTGCAAACGGATATAAAGTAAAAAAGGTATGTGCGGTGGATATGTTCCCGGGGACACACCATGTGGAAACGGTTGTCAAATTATCCCTCAAAAAAGATACACCGAAAATTGAGGTAACAATGGAGCCTGATGAAGAGAGTAATTACACACCAGAAGAGAAGGCTACTTATCAGAAGATTAAGGATTATGTGAAGGACAAGTATGGTGTGAATGTGCATACTTCTTATATTGCACAGGTGAAGCGGATGTGTGGGCTGGATATGGGCGAGAATTATAATAAGTCCAAGAAAGAGAATCCAGAGGTGAAGCAGTGTCCGCAGGAGAAGGTGGAGTATATTA
>JBJEMK010000068.1:0-3755 GCA_051879635.1 Eubacterium sp. | reverse complement strand
CTGGCAACAGCAAGTGCAGTTGTTGCTGATGTGGTAGATGCAGTAAAACATTTAAATACAAATATTATTTCAATATGGAATCCACAGGAATTGGAACTCGCAGATTTTTCTGATTCAAAGAGTAAATTCTTTGTAAGGTGTACTGATGAGAGAGCTGATGTAGAAAAGATATTTGAAAATATAACATATGTAGTAGTTGCAGGAATTGATGAAACAGCATTTGTAACATCTGAAATGACAGAAAAAGAATTTGCCGACGCAGCAGCAAAAATAGATTTGATTTCCAGAATAAGAATAGAAGATTAGTACGAAATTCAGTCAAAAGATTAAGTTATACATGGAGGAACAGCAATGAAATATGTGGTCGTATTAGGTGATGGCATGGCAGATCGTCCTATAGAAGAACTTGGAGGCAAGACACCTCTTGAATATGCACACACGCCAACAATGGACAGATTATCAAAGCTTTCAGAGATAGGGATGGTACATACTATACCTGAAGGAATGAAGCCGGGAAGTGATACTGCTAATCTGGCAGTTTTAGGCTATAATCCAAGACAGTATTATACGGGACGTTCACCTTTGGAAGCATTAAGCATTGGAGTTCCAATGAAAGAAACAGATATTGCATTAAGATGTAATATTGTAACAGTATCTACAGATAATCTTCCATATGAGCAAAAAACAATAATAGATCATAGTTCAGGTGAAATTTCCACAGAGGATGCAGCAGTTTTAATAGAGGCAGTAAGGGAGGAACTTGAAAATGATACATATAAGTTCTACGTTGGTACCAGTTATCGCCATTTGACAATATGGGATGAGGGACAGGTTGCAGAGCTTACGCCACCACATGATATATTGGGTAAGAAAATTGGAGAATATTTACCTAAGGATAATTTATTAAAAGAAATGATGAAGAAAAGTTACGATATACTTTCCAATCATCCAATAAATATTGAACGTATGAAAAAGGGATTAAATCCGGCAAATTCAATATGGTTCTGGGGAGCGGGAACAAAACCATGCCTTACTTCGTTCGAAGAAAAAAATCATAAAAAAGGTGTTATGATTTCAGCAGTTGATTTACTTAAAGGCATTGCGGTAGGGGCAGAAATGAAGAATATAATCGTTGATGGCGCCGATGGTACACTTAATACTAATTATGAAGGCAAGGCAAAAGCAGCAGTAGATGCTCTTACAATTGATGGATATGATTTTGCATACATCCATGTTGAAGCTCCGGATGAAATGGGTCATCAGGGAAGCATGGAACGAAAGGTTAAGTCTATAGAATTTCTTGATGAGAGAGTAATAAAAAATGTTGAGGAAGGTTTGAAAAAAGCAGGAGTTGATTTCAGAATGCTTGTTATGCCTGATCATCCTACTCCGATATGTGTAAGAACGCATACATCAGACCCTGTGCCATTTATGTTATATGACAGCAGTAATGAAAAGCAAGGGATATTTGATTATAATGAGAGATGTGGAGAAGCAAGTGGAATATACTTTGAAAATGGTTATGAAATGATTGATCATTTGTTTGAAAAATAAAAAAGAATTAAATAAGTTCTTGACAAAATGCTATTTTAAAAGTAAAAATTATTAAATGATGGGTTTTATAATAAGAATATATATGAGGAAAGGCAGTTCATATGGAGAACACAAAAGTAGTTAAATTTGGAGGCAGCTCTCTTGCCGATGCCAATCAATTCAAAAAGGTTGCTGATATTGTTAAATCAGATAAAACCAGAAGGTTTGTTGTTGCATCTGCACCTGGGAAAAGATTTCCGGATGATACTAAAGTAACGGACATGCTTTATGACTGTTATAAGAAAGCAGCTCAAGGTAAAGAATTTGAAAAGGATTTCGAAGCAATCAAGGAAAGATATAATCTCATAATTAAAGAATTAGGAATAAATTTTTCTCTTGATGAAGAGTTTGATATTATAAAATCAACATTTGCTCATCGTGCAGGACGTGATTATGCTGCCAGCCGTGGTGAGTATCTTAACAGCAAAGTTTTAGCTGCATATCTGGGCTATAATTTTGTTGATCCTGAAGGAACAATTTATTTCGACGAGACAGGAGCATTTGATTGGGAACGAACAAAATCAGAACTGGGTCCTGTACTTGCAGATTTGGAAAATGCAGTAATACCGGGATTCTACGGAACTATGCCAAATGACACAATAAAGACATTTTCAAGAGGCGGTTCTGATGTTACAGGTTCTATAGTTGCCAGAACAGTTAATGCAGCTATATATGAAAATTGGACAGATGTAAGTGGATTTTTGATTTGTGATCCAAGAATAGTAAAAAATCCTGAACCAATTACAACTATTACATACAGAGAATTAAGAGAACTTGCATATATGGGAGCAACAGTTCTTCATGAAGATGCTATTTTTCCGGCACGTGCAGCAGGTATTCCTATTAATATAAGAAATACTAATCATCCGGAAGACAGAGGCACAATGATAGTTTCTGATTCTGTTGAATCATGCAAATATGTAATTACAGGTATTGCAGGTAAAAAGGGACTTTCAGTAATCAATATTGAAAAAGATAAAATGAATAGTGAAATCGGATTTGGGCGTAATGTTCTGCGTGCACTTGAAAAAAATGATATAAGCTTTGAACATATGCCTTCAGGTGTAGATACTATGAGTGTAGTTATTGCCAGTGATGCTCTTCGTGGTAAAGAAAAGGCAGTAGTTGATGAAATTACTTACAGAGTACACCCGGATCATCTGGACATTGAATCAAATCTTGCGCTTATTGCAGTGGTAGGGCGCGGCATGAAGAGTACGCGTGGTACAGCAGCAATGTTATTTACGGCACTTGCAAAAGAGAGAGTAAATGTCAGAATGATAGATCAGGGTTCCTCAGAACTTAATATTATAATAGGAGTAGAGGAAGAGGATTTTGAGATAGCAATAAAAGCTATATATGATGAGTTCGTAACAAATAAAGTTAAATAGTTACAATAAAAATTATTTGTAATATTAATTATTATATTATATAATATAATTTAATTTAATATAGTTCTTCGGGGCAGGGTTAAATTCCCGACCGGCGGTAAATGTTATAACATAAGCCCGCGAGCCGAAAGGCTGATTTGGTGTAAATCCAAAGCCGACAGTAAAGTCTGGATGAAAGAAGATAAATACACATATATTGTTATGTGCTTTTTAAGACCCCGGTATACTATGCCGGGGTCTTAATCTATCTTACAGGAAATTTATTTTAATTTACTATAAGATAAAATGCTCCGCAGGATGCTCAATATAATAAGAAAGGAATATTTAAAATGGAAACAAAATGGACAGCAAAAAAATTAGCATTGATAGGAATGTTTGGAGCATTAGGAGGAGTTCTTATGTTTTTTGAATTTCCTCTTACATTCATAGCTCCTGCATTTTATGAAATTGATTTAGGAGAAATTCCGGTAATGATATCAACATTTATGCTTGGACCGGTCGCAGGTGTTATAACAGAATTTGTTAAGATAATAGTTAAATTATTATTAAAAGGGACATCAACAGGTTATGTAGGAGATTTTGCAAATTTTTGTGTGGGATGCGCACTGGTAATACCAGCCGGTATTATTTACAAATATAAGAAGACTAAAGCAGGTGCTCTTATAGGAATGTTAACAGGAACAATTATAATGGCAGTTGCAGGAATTATTATGAATTATTTTATTATGATTCCATTTTATTCAAAACTTATGCCATTAGATCAGATTATAG
>JBJEMK010000067.1:0-3784 GCA_051879635.1 Eubacterium sp. | reverse complement strand
TCATGCTGATGAATTTGAAAGCATCTATAGATGTATAACCGGTAGAAGTTATCATCCCACAGTTCCAATGCCTAACTTACAAGGAAATTATAAAGACATATTACGTGATCGCGTATTAGATGAAAGCGGAGATTTCAGAAAATATGGCGAACAATATTTATCTACTAACTGCAATCAACGTTTGAAAGAAGCTTATTATCGTGCAAGAACAGATGAAGCTGTTCATGCGCTAAGACTTTTGTATATGCTAAGTGAATAACCATAAAATGGAGTGCCATAGAACAGCGGCACTCCATTATTAATTAATATTATTAATAAATAATTATCTTCTAATTTACTAGTAGACCTGTATTAAGGATTGAAGAAGCATAATATGATATTCTTCATCTTTAATTATTCTTGCCAGTACAGCATTAATATTATTATCCTTTATCATACTAATATGTTTCCTATATTGCTTAATAGCCATCTTCTCTCCTTCTATATCAGTTAAAATCATTTTTCTTGTATCATCAGATAATTTTACAAATTCAGGTGTCCATAGCATTTGTTTGCCACTCGAATGTTTTACAGTAAAATCCAGATTCCCACCCAAAAGACATATCAATTCACCCAGTTTCTGCAAATGTATCATTTCAGCCATTGCAATACCAAGAATAACTTTTGCCATAGGGCATTTCGCATAAGACATTCTACTCTCCTGATTAACATATTGAACAATTGAGGTCATTTCCGACCCCTGTCCACAATAATCTATAGCAAGTAAATCTGCCCAGCTTTTATTTCTTTCTTTTACCTGTAACAATGGATAAGGTAATCCTATAATCGCAGGCTTAACATCTGCAAAATTGCACTCATTTATAAGGTTGATTTTTTCAGTTTGCCCCATAACAATATCCTCTCCAATATATAATATATATATAATATATTAGGTCAAAAAAAATCTATGCATTATTTAATGCTTATATAGTCGTAACACTTTTAACATTAATTAGCATAAAATAAATTAAATACACATAGGATGTATGTTATGTACTTTTTACTTTTTATAATTCTTTTTCTTATCCTTCTTTTTTGTATATTCTTTCATATAAAAAAAAGAAAAATTATAGCAAAAATTAAATGTATGAAAAAGTGTGAAAAATGTTATATTTTAGATGAATTAGTTAAGCCTTTTGGATATTGCTATAATTGCAATTACGAATTTTTTTCTTCCACAATAGATGCGTGGCAGCGTGAGGCTGGGTATACCTATATATACGATTATATGGCACCTCATTTCCAGATGGTATTTGATTATGAGCCAATTTATTTTAACTATAATGGGAAAACCTGGCTCATTGAATTCTGGAAAGGACAATATGGAATTAATACCGGTACCGAAATCGGTATTTACCATGCAGATAAAATTATCCTTCCTAACAATTATAAAAGCACACTTTTTAACTGTGCCGATAATGAAGAAATGCTACCATGCTCCATACTCCTATATGGCAAATATGGTAGCTATGTATATGTATCAAAGAGACACTGGTGGCTTACTGCTTTCTTAACAGGCTGTTTTTCTAATCCTTCTGACCTTTGCATGGAAATCAGCATTACATTTCCCAATACAGAAATGCTATCTGCTTTTATTGAAGGAATGTATATGGCAGGTTATACATCTAGAGATTTCCAAGTTTGTGAGCTCCGTCTGTTTTTTACTTTTCGTAAGGCCCAAAATAAGGATAATAGTTTGTCCATCCGGTTTTGGTGCCGTTTTTCACAATGTAAGAACAAAATATTTTGTAAACTGTATTTATTCTTTACTAAGCCTTTCTCTGCAACAGAAGACCGAATATTATATTTATACTACTATTTACCTTTTGCTTTTAGAAAAGTTCTTCGTATGCATAGATTTAATAAACATTGTATGAGGGAACATATATGAGTACAACTTCGCGATTAACCCATGCATTTGAGAACGCCTGTGAACTTCCACTCTCTCCTGGCAAAAAATATGTATTAATGAGTGATTGTCATCGTGGTGTAGGAACCTCCTCTGATAATTTCTTAAAAAACCAGCATTTGTATTTTGCTGCATTAAAACACTATTATCAAGCAGGATATTCTTACATTGAATTAGGTGATGGAGATGAGCTTTGGGAAAATCGGAATATAGAAAATATTATTGAAGTTCACAGCAATATATTCTGGCTATTCTCTATGTTTTATAAAGAAAACCGACTGTATATGCTTTATGGCAATCATGACATTATTAAAAAGAAAAAACACTACAGCACAAAAAAATGCAACAAATATTTTTGTTCGCAAACCCAGAAGTTTCAAACACTGTTTCCAGACCTCATTTTTTATGAAGGACTCATTCTGCGTTCTGCAGACAATAATGATAATGCAGTTTATTTAACACATGGACATCAAGCAAGCCTTTTAAATTCTACCTTCTGGCCTCTGGCTCAATTTCTTGTACGCTATGTCTGGTGTCCTTTAGAAAACTTTGGAGTTTTAGACCCTACCAGTGCAGCCAAAAATTATACTATTAAAAATAAAGTTGAAGAACGTTTAAACAAATGGGCCACAGATAATAAAAAAATCCTTATTACAGGCCATACCCACCGTCCGGTACTGCCTGATGAACCTGCTTATTACTACAACACCGGCAGCTGTGTACACCCTCGATGCATTACCTGTATTGAGGTAGATAACTGTACTTTTACACTTGTAAAATGGAGTGTAAGTGCAAAAGATGATAGCACTCTTTATGTTGCAAGAGAAGTACTGTCTAAGCCGATATTTATATTTCACTAATAATACATTCAGTTAATAAAAAACTTAAAAGCTTTGACTCTTCTTAAATATGAGACGGTAAAATAATCTTACCGGAGTAATAAAACTTTCCTTTATTTCTTTTCCGGTTAATGCTTCATAGTAACCTGAATCTGATATTTCATATGAATTGTATTCTAACAGATTTCCTTTGTAGCATACAGAATCTGAATATATTTCCAACAAATCATCCGGGCGATAGCAATACAGTGGTTTTTTTGTTCTATATCCGATACCTTTTAATATGTACATAACAAATTCTATGCAGCTGAATGCCTTATATGTAGAAAACCCACCTGTAATAGGACTACTCAAAACAGAAAATAAATTGTAAAGATAGTCTTTACTATCCAGCATATTATTTATTGTATTTTTCATCCATTCAAATTTTTCATCTGAAACCTCTATTTGAAAAATAACTGCCTCTACCTGAGGATACTTCCCAAGTGTATATCTATAAATATTTTCCTCAACCAGTCTGCCAAGTAATAGTGCGTGATGTTTGGGTCTTGCAAATGAATATAAATGTTCTAATTCTTTATCTAATGCAATTGCTGCATGGTTGTATCTTACTTTACCTACCTTACGAATTATCCAGCCAAATTTCGTATGTGTTTTAGAAATTACAATGTAAACCTTTTTCATAGTATTTGCCTTTATCATATGTTTAATTGAAACAAAGTTCTTTAAAATATTATATATATTTTACCAAAAAATGCTGTATTTATCAATAAAAGGAGCTGTGCACTAATTCTTAGTGCGACAGCCCCAATGGGAATTGCAGGATTCGAACCTGTGGCGTCTTCATGTCATATTAACTCTTATTTTTCCATATGCTCCTGCATATCTTGTACAAATTTCCGAAACTGCCAGTACCCACCATAATGCTTTTTGCAATTGATGAATCTAAACTGCAATCCATTTTTAAACTTTTGAGAATACATGACAGAACAACATG
>JBJEMK010000066.1:0-15659 GCA_051879635.1 Eubacterium sp. | reverse complement strand
CTGTCTAATTGTAAGGTTGTTTGTATTTTCAAGTGTATTTCTCATTTGCCTGGAATAATCCTGTTTATCTGCCTGTGCACGAAGAGAATGCACTGCAGGTCCCTTTGAAGAATTAAGCATCTTTGATTGAATAAAAGTTTTATCAATGTTTTTACCCATTTCTCCGCCAAGTGCATCCAGCTCTCTTACTAAATGACCCTTTGAACTCCCTCCTATATTAGGATTACAGGGCATAAGTGCTATGCTGTCAATACTTACTGTAAACATTATTGTATTTAATCCAAGTCGTGCAAGTGCAAGTGCAGCTTCACATCCTGCGTGACCTGCACCTACAACTATTGCATCATATTTTTCTTCTAAATAAGGCATTTTATCCTCCATACTGCATTATTTACCCATGCAGAATTTACTAAATATTTCATTAACCAGATCATCTTCTACAGACTCACCTATAACCATTCCAAGCACTTCATATGCATTCATAAGATCTATAGTATAAAAATCCTCCGGCATATTTTCTTCGATACTTTTCTTTACCTGACATAAACTATCATAAGCCTCAATTAATTCTGCCTGCTGTCGTGCATTGGTTACAAATACCTGGTCATTAAAATCAATTTCTTTATTAGAGTACATCTGTACTATCACATTTTCAAGTTTGTCCAGTCCTATATTTTGCTTTGCAGAAATGCTTATGACTTCATGTCCTGTTATTTCCGAAAGTTCTTTGGATGTAACAATATTATTTAAATCAGATTTATTTAATAATACAATTGATTTTTTTTCTTTAATTAATTTAATTATTTCTAAATCATTATCATCTAGTTCTACAGAACCATCTGCGACATAAATAATAAGATCTGCCGATTCTGCCTTTTTTATGGCCTTATCCACACCTATTTTCTCAACTATATCTCCGGTTTGTCTAATTCCTGCTGTATCAATAAGATTAAGGCTTATTCCACCCAGATTTATCTGTTCCTCAAGAGTATCCCTTGTAGTACCTGCAATATCAGTAACAATGGCACGTTCTTCACCTACAAGCAGATTAAGTAATGACGATTTTCCGGCATTTGGTTTTCCTAATATAACTGTTTTTATTCCTTCTGCAAGTATTCGTCCATTTTTCGAAGCAGAAATTAACTTTGATAAATCCAAAAGAGTATTTTCAACCAACTCTTTTAACTCTTTATCATATCCGTCAAGTGATATATGCTCCGGATCATCCAAAGCTGATTCAATAAATGCAATATGATGTAAAATACTTCGACGCAATTCTTTTATCCTTTCTGACACTGAACCTTTTAGCTGCGAAACAGAACTTTGCAGAGCAAAATCATTTTTTGCATTTATAAGGTCTGTAACTGCTTCTGCCTGAGATAAGTCAATCCTTCCGTTTAAAAATGCACGTTTTGTAAATTCTCCGGGTTCAGCAATATTAGCTCCGGCCCTTATTACAGTTTCCAGAACTTTATTTACAACAAAAAATCCACCATGACAATCAATTTCTACTATATCTTCTCGTGTATATGTGTTTGGAGCTTTCATTATAATTACAAGTACTTCATCGACAACGTTTTTATTATCTATAATAGTACCATAATGTACAGTATGACTTTTACATTTTAAAATATCTTTATGCTTATTATAAGGTTTGAATATTTTATTAATTATTTCAAATGCTTCATCGCCACTTATACGAACAATTCCTATTCCTGAATTATTTGCAGCTGTAGCTATTGCTGCAATTGTGTTTCCTGTTTTCATATTGCCTCCGGACCATAAATTCTTTTCCAATAATAACATTTAATTATTAAAAAGAAAAGACCCGCCTTAAAATCATTAAAACAGGTCTTTATCACTAATATTAAATATTTTATATAAATCTGTTATCTCTTTAAAGAAACAACTACATGTCTGTAAGGATCTTCGCCTTCACTCTTTGTTGTAACAAACTTATCCTCTTGAAGAGCAGAATGTATTACACGTCTTTCATAAGGATTCATTGGTTCAAGAGAAACAGACCTTTTTGTTCTTTTAACCTTATATGCAATATTTTTTGCAAGATTCTCTAATGTTTCTTTTCTTCTTTCACGATAATTTTCTGTATCAACTTTTACCCTTATATAACTTTCACTTTCTTTATTTATAACAAGACTTACAAGATATTGTAAAGAATCAAGTGTCTGTCCTCTTTTTCCAATTAAAACACCCATATCATCACCAATAATATTAATATTAAGAACATTATCCTCATCAAGAGTTATATCCATCTTTACAACTAAATCCATTGCATTAAATACTTTTGAAAGAAATTCATTAGCAATAGCAGTAACTGAAGATTTTCTTCTTACTTTTATCTTAGCATTTTTACTTCCTATTCCTAAAATTCCTGAACTTCCTTTTTCAATAATCTCATATTCAATCTTGTCACTTGTAAGTCCTAATTCAACCAATGCATTTGTAAGTGCATCTTCTACAGTTTTTCCACAAAATTCTTTATATTCCATTTTAACACCTTCTATTTGTTTTTCTTTTCATTAAATTCTGAAACCATATGAGCTTTCTGAGCAATACTTCCTGGTTTTGCATTGTTCTTATAATAATCTAATGACTTCTTAGCTGCCTCATCAGCTGCTTCTTTTTTATCTGTTGCTTTATTATTACCTGTCTTTATATTTTTTGTATTACTATTTGCAGCAGCTACAAATTTTTCAGAGCTATAACCTAATTTTTCTTTTTTCTTATTTGCCTTTTCAATATTTTTAGCAATAATATCTTCTGTTGATACTTTACTAAAATATATATTTATAAACAACTGCTGAATTATTTGCAATACACTACTCGTAATCCAGTATATACCAATACATGAAGCAAATGACCAGCAAAAATATGCTGACATTAATGGCATTGTATACATCATTACTTTCATACTTGAACCCATTGGATTTTCAGCTTCTTTACCGTTTCCATTATTTGACTGCTTAACCTCTGCCATCTTTACACTGATAAGCTGTGCAAGAGCAGCCAGAATTGGTATTAATATTACCCACTTATTACTTGAAAATAAATCTGCAGGTGTATGACTTAAATTCACACCTAAAAAACTATTTATGTTAGTAACTTTTTCATATAATGAAGCAATTCCTGTATTATTTTCAATAAGTGTCTGCCAGTTTGATGATGTAAGAGCAGTAAATGTTGATGTTCTGGCTCCTGACATTGCATCAATAATATAATTCATATCTGTTGTACTGATAGAATCGATAGAAGTATAACTTTTATCAAACAATGCATTTATTTCTGAAACAGGAAGTTTATTTATTATTTGAATGTATATATTTTTAACCGGTTCAACATATGCTGCTACATTCATAACTACCTGATATAATGCAAAAAGTATAGGCATTTGTATTAACAACTGCAAGCAACTCCCACTTGGAGAAGTGCCATACTTTTCATAAACTGCTTTTGTTTCATTCTGCATTTTTATCATTGATTCATTATCATTTTTTCCTTTATACTTTTCCTGAATTGCCTGTATTTCAGGAGTCATTATTGATGAAACTTTTGCAAATTTTTGTTGTTTAATTGTAAATGGAAGTAATATAAATTTTACAAACAATGTGAATATTATAATACATACACCTATGCTTGCTATTCCATTTGCACTAAAATGTGCTAAAAATCTGTATATAAGTTCCATTATCTTTCCCAGAACTAATACCAGATATTTAAAGACAGGTACACTATTTTGAGTTAATAGTAAAAAATACACTGATTTTCCTCCTATGGTACCGGATCAGAGCCGCCCTTGGAAAACGGATTACATCTCAGTATTCTTTTAATAGCTAATAACGAACCCCTTAAAGGTCCATATTTTTCTAAAGCCTCTATTGCATATTGTGAACAAGTTGGTATAAAACGACAGTGTGATGTCGTTTTTAATGGAGATATGTATCTTTGATACATTTTTACACACATTATTAAAAAACCTTTTAGTGTATTTGAAAATTTATATAATATATTTTTCATATTTACACCTTGTCAATATGCATTAATGGGCATGTTCTTTCTAAAATTAGTTACGAATCTTTATTTGTAATAATTTTTTGAAGTTTTGCCAAGTGCATAAATGCACTTTCAATTTCTTTGTAACTTTTTCCTTTAGCATTAATTCTTGCTATTATAACCATGTCTAAACCACTATTAAACATGTTGATATTTAACCTGTAACTTTCTCTTATGAGCCTTGTAATGCGATGTCTTACTACACTATTTCCTACTTTTTTACTTACTGATATACCAATTCTGTTCCTGTTTGTATCATTACTAAGCACATACATGACTAAATATCTATTGGCAACAGATTTGCCATTATCAAAAACTTTTTTAAAATCACTATTTTTTTTTAATGATTCATAATTTTTTTTATTCATTTATTAAACCCTGTTAAAAAAAGAAAGGCCACATATCTGCGGCCTAAGCTGATAATTTCTTTCTTCCTTTTGCTCTTCTTGCAGCTAAAACTTTTCTGCCGCCAGCTGAACTCATTCTCGATCTAAAGCCATGAACTTTTGCTCTTTGTCTTTTTTTAGGCTGAAATGTCATTTTCATGCTTAAGCACCTCCTTTTACTTTTTCATAGTAAAACATCGTTTCAATTATAATAAATAGCATATTTTAAGTCAAGCACTTTATTATTTATTAATTTTAATTTTTGTTTACATAAAAATTTTTTTTTGATTTACATAAAGTTATTCACTTTTTGTGGATAAAATGTGGATAACTTTATGTTTTTATTATTTTTGTTCGCATTTTAGGGAACTTATTATATATTTTTATGTGGATATCTTTATTTTTTTTATTTTTTTTGTCGACATTTATCATTTTTTATTGTAAACAAATCTGTCGTTTTATGTCAATTTAATAATAAAAATTTGATCTACTTTTTTTACTATATTATAAAAAAGTTTTTTCCTATTTAAAATATATTTTCATTTTTATATTATTATTTCATTGAAAATAAAGCTAAAATGGAGTAAAATATTATTGTATGTGTCACAATATGTTGCACATGTGTTTTTACTAATTTTATTATTTAGGAGAAGTACATTATGTACGATTATTTTTTAGATAAATGGGAAGACATTCTTAATAATTTGAAACAGGAATATGACATTTCTGAAGTTTCTTTTAAGACATGGCTTACACCTATTCATGTTCATTCAGTAAATGATAATATAATTACACTTATTTATACCGGTGAACCAATGGGACTTCAATATATTAAGAAAAAATATTATACTCCTTTAAAAGTAACAATTGAAGAATATACAGGACAGGAATTTGATATTAAAATAATTCTTGCTGATCAGGCAGATTCAATAGACACCGATACTATTAATTCTTCTCTTGAAGAAAAGATTAAAGCAGCAAATCTTAATTCTAAATATACTTTTGATACATTTGTTGTAGGTGCCAATAATAATATTGCACATGCAGCAGCTCTTGCAGCTGCAGAATCTCCGGCTGAAGACTTTAATCCTTTATTTATTTATGGTGGAGTAGGTTTAGGTAAAACTCATTTAATGCATTCTGTAGGAAATTTTATTCTCAGAAATAACCCGGATGCTAAAGTTATATATGTTAATAGTGAAACCTTTACTAACGAACTTATAGATATTTTTCAAAATAAAAGTGGTAATCAATCTGCTATTACTGAATTTAGAAACAAATATAGAAATGTTGATGTTTTATTAATAGATGATATTCAATTTATAATAGGCAAAGAAAGAACTCAGGAAGAATTCTTCCATACTCTTAATAGTCTATATATGGCTAACCGACAAATAATTATATCTTCAGATAAACCTCCAAAAGATTTTAAAATTCTTGAACCCAGATTAAGAAGCAGATTTAATGAAGGTTTTACTGTTGATATTCAAAGTCCTGATTATGAAACACGTATGGCTATTCTTCGTAAAAAAGCAGAAAATGAATCTTACAATATAAATGATGAAGTATTTCAATATATAGCTAATAATATAAAATCAAACATCCGTGAATTAGAAGGTGCTCTTAATAAAATAACATTTTATTCAAAATTATCTTCGCAGGATATTACTCTTGAACTTGCACAAGATGTTTTAAAAGATTTTATATCTCCAAGTGATGATGAAAAGAAAATTACTTCTCAATTAGTAGTTTCAGTAGTTGCTGAACACTTTGGCATTACAACTGAAGATATTCTTTCTAAAAAGAAAAATCAGGAAGTTGCTTATCCAAGACAAATATGTATGTACCTATGCCGTCAGCTTACTGATGATAACTTAAAAGAAATTGCCAGTGCTGTAGGTAAAAAGGACCATACTACTATAAGTTATGGTGTTAATAAGATACGTAAAGATATGCTTACTAATCCTTCAACAAAGTCTTTAATAGAAGTAATTACAAAAAAAATAAATCCTAATTAATTTATTATTTATCCACATTTTTATACACAACAAATTCACATTCAATTATTTTTTATGTGAATTAAGGTTTATAACTTTCATTTTTTATGAATCTTCATTTTTCGTCAATTTATTACATCTTTTGTAAAATGTTCATAACTCATAAAAAATGTTTATTAAATTATTTTTTATACACATTATATATTATTATTTTTTATTGAATTTAAAAGAAATATTAAGGTTATAAACATTTCCCCACTTATTATTACTATTATTACAATATTAATATATATATTTATACGATTTTTGAAAGGAGTTTTTATATGAAATTAGTTTTTAAAAAATCAGATTTATTAGCAGGTGTAAATATTGTTCTTAAGGCAGTTCCAAATAAAACTACTATGTCAATATTAGAATGTATTATGATAGAAGCTGCTGATAATGAAATAAAGTTTACTACAACAGATAGCGATTTAGGTATTGAAACAAAAATTATGGGAGAAATAATAGAAGAAGGTTCTATTGCTATAGATGCAAAGATTTTTTCTGATATTATAAGAAAGCTTCCGGATAATGAAATAGTTGTAGATGTTGATGAGAATTGTAAGATGACAATAACCTGTGAAAATTCAAAATTCAATATAATAGGAAAAACAGGTGAAGATTTTGCATATCTTCCTTCTATAAGTAAGGATAAATGTATATATATGTCGCAATTTACATTAAAAGAAGTAATAAGACAGACAAGTTTTTGTGTTTCAGAAACAGAACATAACAAATTAATGTCAGGAGAACTTTTTGAAGTAAAAGGTAATCAATTCAAAGTAGTAGCTTTAGACAGATTTAGAATAGCAATAAGAAATATTAAGCTTAAAGATTCTTTTGAAAAAATGAAAGCAATAGTTCCTGGAAAAACACTTAATGAAATAAGTAAAATATTAACAGGTGGAGCAGAAGACGAAATAACTATATATTTTACAGATAATCACATTATGTTTGAATTTGATTCAACTATAGTTATTTCAAGATTAATAGAAGGTGAATATTTTAAAATAAATCAGATGCTT
The DNA here is from genome assembly GCA_051879635.1 of Eubacterium sp. GTDB lineage: Bacteria > Bacillota > Clostridia > Lachnospirales > Lachnospiraceae > JBJEMK01. The sequence goes on along the minus strand of JBJEMK010000066.1, from coordinate 8,138 downwards.
TCTAGTGATTATGAAACAAAAGTAACTGTTAATAAAAAAGAATTATTAGATTGTATAGACAGAGCAACTCTTCTTATAAAAGAAGGGGATAACAAACCTATCATTATGAATATAGGTAAAGATAATATGGAATTAAAAATAAATTCTTTTATTGGGTCAATGAATGAATTTATTAATATGGAAAAAGAGGGAAAAGATTTAACAATAGGATTTAATCCTAAATTTTTAATTGATACTTTAAGAGTAATCGATGATGAAACTGTAGATTTATATATGGTAAATTCAAAAAATCCTTGTTTTATAAGAGATATTGAAAATAAATATATTTATCTTATCTTACCTGTTGCTTTTAATAACTAGGTTTAGAGAGGAAAAAAATGGATATAATAAATATAAAAGATGAGTATATAAAATTAGGACAGGCATTAAAACTGGCCGGTTTGGTGGATTCAGGAGTCGATGCAAAATTTGTCATACAGGATGGTCAGGTAAAAGTTAACGGCAAAGTTGACACCAGACGGGGAAAAAAGCTGGTTAATGGAGATGTAGTCGAATATAACAATAAGCAGTTTATGGTAAAATAATGATTGTTGAAAAAATTGAACTTAATAATTATAGAAATTATGATAATCTTCATATTGAATTAGATCCGGGAACAAATATACTTTATGGAAATAATGCTCAAGGTAAAACAAATATACTTGAATCTATTTATGTGTGCAGTACTACTAAGTCTCATAGAGGAAGTAAAGATAAAGAAATAATAAAATTTGAAAAAGAAGAATCACATATAAAATTATTAATAAATAAAAAAGGTTTTTCTTATAGAATAGATATGCATTTAAAAAAAAATAAACCTAAAGGCATAGCTATAAATGGTATTCCTATAAAAAAGTCAAGTGAATTATTTGGAATTCTAAATGTTGTATTTTTTTCCCCTGAAGATTTACTTATAATCAAAAACGGACCTTCAGAAAGAAGAAGATTTATAGATTTAGAATTATGTCAACTAGATAAAGTGTATGTTCATAATCTTGTAAATTATAATAAAGCAGTAATACAAAGAAATAAACTTTTGAAAGATGTTTATTTTAGAAATGATTATGAGGATATGCTTGATATATGGGATATACAGATTGCAGAATATGGTGAAAAAGTATTATCCAGGCGTAAAGAATTTATAAATCAGATAAATGATATTATAAAAAATATACATAAAGAATTAACTGCAGGAAAAGAAACAATTAAACTCATATATGAACAAAATGTTCCTGAAGGGAGATTATATGAAACTCTTAAAGCAAACAGAGAAAGAGATATTAAGCAAAAACTTACTTCTTCAGGCCCCCACAGAGATGATATATCATTTTATGTTGGGAATATAAATATAAGAACTTATGGAAGCCAGGGGCAGCAAAGAACAGCAGCATTATCTCTAAAACTTGCAGAAATTGAATTAGTTAAAAAAATAATAAGTGATACACCTGTATTATTATTAGATGATGTTTTATCAGAATTAGATGAAAACAGACAAAATCATTTATTAAATTATCTGGACAATGTTCAGACAATTATTACATGTACAGGGTTAGATGAATTTGTACAAAATAGATTTAATATTAATAAAATTTATAAGGTTATTGAGGGTAAGGTATTTACTGAAAATAACTTATAAAAAATAAATATACTACTAAGGAATAACATAATTTGGAAAGGAAAAAAAATGGGCAACACAAATAATCCAAGTGAATATGATGCTAACCAGATACAAATATTAGAAGGTCTTGAGGCAGTTCGTAAAAGGCCCGGAATGTATATAGGAAGTACTTCTTCAAAAGGTCTTCATCATTTAGTATATGAAATAGTTGACAATGCTGTAGATGAAGCATTGGCAGGATATTGTAGTACTATTGATGTTCAAATTAATAAAGATAATTCTATAACAGTAAAAGACGATGGAAGAGGTATTCCAACAGGAATAAATGAAAAAGCCGGGATACCTGCAGTAGAAGTTGTCTTTACAATACTTCATGCAGGTGGCAAATTTGGTGGTGGAGGATACAAGGTTTCAGGTGGACTTCACGGTGTTGGTGCTTCGGTTGTAAATGCTCTTTCTAAATGGCTTGAAGTAAAGGTTTGTAGAGAAGGAAAAGTACATTTTCAGAGATATGAATATGGAAAAGCAATAGATTCATTAAAAATTATAGGTGACTGTGATGAAAATTTCACAGGGACAACGGTTACTTTTCTTCCGGATGATTCTATATTTGAAGAAAATGTATATGATTATGATATATTAAAACAAAGATTAAGGGAAACAGCATTTCTTACAAAAGGAATCAAAATAACAATACGTGATGTGAGAAATGAAGAAATTATAGAAGATACATTCCACTATGAAGGTGGTATAAAAGAATTTGTATCTTATTTAAACAGCAAAAAAACATCATTATATGAGAATATTATATATTGCGAAGGAACAAAAGATGGGGTTTATGTTGAAGTTGCAATGCAGCATAATGATTCATATAATGAAAATTCATACAGTTTTGTAAATAACATTAATACTCCTGAGGGTGGAATGCATTTGGAAGGATTTAAAAGGGCCGTAACAAATACATTTAATGACTATGCCCGAAAAAATAAACTTTTAAAAGACAGCGAACCAAATCTTTCAGGGGAAGATATAAGAGAAGGTCTTACATCAATTATAAGTATTAAGATAGAAGATCCACAATTTGAGGGACAAACTAAGCAAAAACTCGGAAACAGTGAAGCTCGTGGTGCGGTTTCAAGTATAGTAAGTGAGCAGCTTACATATTTTCTTGAACAGAATCCTTCTGTAGCAAAGATAATATGTGAAAAATCTATTCTTGCACAAAGGGCAAGAGATGCTGCAAGAAAAGCAAGGGATTTAACAAGAAGAAAAACAGCACTTGAAAGTACAAGCCTTCCGGGAAAACTTGCAGATTGTTCAGACAAAAATCCGGAAAACTGTGAAATATATATAGTCGAAGGTGATTCTGCCGGTGGTTCTGCCAAAACAGCACGTTCAAGAGAAACACAGGCAATACTTCCACTCAGAGGAAAAATATTAAATGTTGAAAAGGCACGTCTTGACAGAATTCTTGCAAATGCCGAAATAAAAGCAATGATTACTGCATTTGGAACAGGTATACATGACGATTTTGATATATCGAAATTAAGATATCATAAGATAATAATTATGACAGATGCGGATGTCGATGGTGCACATATAGCTACATTATTATTAACATTCTTTTATAGATTTATGCCGGATTTAATAAAGGAGGGTTATGTTTATATGGCAATGCCTCCTCTTTATCAAATTAGCAGAAATAAAAAAGTATGGTATGCATATAGTGATGAGCAGAGAGACCAGATATTAAATGAAATAGGAAGAGATAATCAAAATAAACTTCAGCGGTATAAAGGTCTTGGTGAAATGGATGCACAGCAATTATGGGATACAACTATGGATCCAAAGACAAGAATACTTAAAAAAGTTATGTATGATGAAGAGATGGCAGCAGAGATAGATCTTACATTTACAACACTTATGGGAGATCAGGTAGAGCCTAGAAGAGAATTTATAGAAGCTAATGCAAAATTTGTTAGCAATTTAGATATATAGGAGGAAAATTAAATGGATGAAACAATATTTGACAAGATCCATGAAGTAGATCTAAAAAAAACCATGGAAACTTCCTATATTGATTATGCAATGAGCGTTATTGCAGCGCGTGCATTGCCGGATGTAAGAGATGGTTTAAAACCTGTACAAAGAAGAATATTATATTCAATGATAGAACTTAATAATGGTCCCGACAAACCACATAGAAAATGTGCACGTATTGTCGGTGATACAATGGGTAAATATCATCCACATGGTGACAGTTCTATTTATGGTGCTTTAGTAAATATGGCACAGGAATGGTCAACCAGATATCCACTTGTTGATGGGCATGGAAATTTTGGGTCAGTTGATGGTGATGGTGCCGCAGCTATGCGTTACACAGAAGCACGTCTTAGCAAAATATCCATGGAAATGCTTTCAGATATCAACAAAGATACTGTAGATTTTATACCAAACTTTGATGAAACAGAAAAAGAGCCAACCGTATTACCATCAAGGTATCCTAATCTTTTAGTTAATGGTACAAGTGGTATAGCAGTAGGTATGGCAACAAATATTCCACCTCATAATCTTCGTGAGGTTATTAGTGCTGTTGTAAAAATTATTGATAATAAGATTTATGATGACAGAGATACACAATTAGAAGAAGTGATTTCCATCGTAAAAGGACCTGACTTTCCAACAGGAGGTACTATTTTAGGTACACGTGGAATAGAAGAAGCTTATACAACAGGACGTGGGAAAATAAGAGTTCGAGCAATAACAAATATTGAACCAATGGAAAACGGCAAAAGCCGCATTATTGTAACAGAAATACCTTATCTTGTAAACAAGGCAAAATTAATCGAAAAAATTGCAGAACTTGTAAAAGAAAAGAAAATTGACGGCATTACAGACCTTAGGGATGAATCGTCTAAGGGTGAAACACGTATTTGTATCGAATTAAGAAGAGATGTAAATGCAAATGTATTACTTAATCAGCTTTACAAGCATACCCAGTTACAAGATACATTTGGCGTAATAATGCTTGCTTTAGTTAATAATGAACCAAAAATATTAAATTTACTTCAAATGCTTACATATTATCTGGATCATCAGAAAGATGTAGTAACAAGAAGGACAAAATATGAATTAAATAAAGCAGAAGAACGTGCGCATATATTAAAAGGACTTCTTATAGCTCTTGATAATATTGATGAAGTAATAAAGATAATAAGAGCTTCTAAGACAACGCAGGATGCAAAGACCGCTCTGATGGAAAGATTCGGACTTTCGGAAGCACAGGCACAGGCAATTGTTGATATGCGTCTCCGTCAGTTAACAGGATTGGCAAGAGAGGATCTTGAAAATGAATATAAAGAACTTCAGGAAAAGATAGCATACTTAAAAGCCATACTTGCTGATGAGAAAAAACTTCTCGGTGTAATAAGGGAAGAGATTCTTATGATTTCTGAAAAATATGGAGATGAAAGAAGAACAAGCATTGGTTTTGACGATTATGATATTTCAATGGAAGATTTAATTCCTGTTGAAGATAATGTAATTACTATAACAAATCTCGGATATATAAAGAGAATGACTGTAGATAATTTTAAGAGTCAGAATCGTGGAGGTAAGGGAATAAAGGGTATGCAAACCATAGATGAAGATTATATTGAAGATTTATTTATGACAACAACCCATAATTATATAATGTTCTTTACCAATAATGGAAAAGTATACAAACTTAAAACATATGAAATTCCTGAAGCTGGCAGAACGGCAAGAGGAACAGCAATTATTAATCTCCTTCAGCTTCAGCCGGGAGAAAAAATCACAGCAGTTATACCTGTAAAAGAATTCGAGGAAGGTAAATATCTGCTTATGGCCACTAAGTATGGTACAGTTAAAAAAACATCAATAATGGCCTACAGTAATATAAGAAAAACAGGAATTCAGGCAATAACACTTCGAGAAAATGATGAACTTATTGAAGTTAAGATTACTGATAATGAAAGAGACATTTTTCTTGCTACAAAAATGGGAAAATGTATAAGATTCCATGAAACAGATGTACGACAGACAGGACGTTCAGCTATGGGAGTACGTGGAATCACTCTTGAGAAAAATGATGAAGTGGTAGCAATGCAGATGGATATCCAAGGAGATTCTTTATTATTTGTTTCGGCAAAAGGAATGGGTAAGAGAACAAGTCTTACGGAATTTTCACGTCAAAAACGTGGAGGAAAAGGTGTTAAGTGCTATAAAGTAAATGAAAAAACAGGATATGTAGTTGGAATGAAAGGTGTGTTTGATCATCATGAAATGCTTCTAATTACAAATCAGGGAATTATTATAAGAATAGCAGTAGCTGACATTTCCAAAATTGGCAGAATTACTTCAGGTGTCAAATTAATCGACGTAGATAGCAAAAATGATATTTATGTTGCGAGCATTACAAAAGTAAGAGAAACAGTAATTAGTGATAATTCTGAAAGTCAGAATTATCAACAATAAAATATTATATGCACAATTTGGGGGCGGTAATCGTCCCCAAATTGTATATAACATAAATACAGGAGGAGAGACATTAATGCGAACGATTAGTGTGCAGGAAATAACTAACAACATAAAGGAAATGTGCATAGAAGCAAATCATTATTTATCAAAAGATATGAAAAGTGTATTTGATAAAGCATGCAACAAAGAAAAATCACCATTGGGCAGGCAAATACTTAATCAACTGACCCAAAATCTTGAAATTGCGGAAAACGATATGATACCAATATGTCAGGATACTGGAATGGCGGTTGTTTTTATTAAAATAGGACAGGATGTACATTTTATAAATGGAAATATTGAAGATGCAATAAATGAAGGAATAAGGCAGGGATATGTAGAAGGTTATCTTAGAAAGTCTGTTGTTAATGATCCAATAATAAGGGAAAATACAAAAGATAATACTCCGGGGATAATCCATTATGAAATTATTCCGGGCGAAAAAGTTGAAATAACAGTGGCGCCCAAAGGATTTGGCAGTGAGAATATGAGTAGAATATTTATGCTTAAACCTGCAGATGGCATAGAGGGGGTAAAGAATGCCATATTAACTGCAGTATCAGATGCCGGACCCAATGCATGTCCGCCAATGGTTGTAGGAGTAGGTATAGGTGGAACATTTGAAAAATGTGCTATTCTTGCAAAAAAGGCACTTGCACGTGAAGCGACAAGTTGTTCAGATATACCATACGTAAAAGACCTTGAGAAAGAAATGCTTGAAAAAATAAATGAACTGGGAATAGGTCCTGGAGGATTAGGAGGAACCCAAACTGCACTTGCAGTAAATATTGAAACATATCCGACACATATTGCAGGACTTCCGGTTGCAATAAATATATGTTGTCATGTAAACAGACATGTAACAAGAACTATATAATACAATATATTGTAAATATATTATAAAAACGCACAATATATGGAAATGTATTATAATAGGAAGAAACTAATAATAAAATGTATTTTTAAAGGTAGAAAAATATGGATAAATATATAAATGCACCATTAAAAGAAGAAGATATAGTAAATTTAAAAGCAGGAGATTATGTATATATTACAGGAGTTATTTATACAGCAAGAGATGCGGCACATAAAAAAATGTCAGAAGCTCTTGCCAAAGGAGAAGACCTTCCTTTTAATATGAAAGATAATATAATTTATTATATGGGACCATCTCCTGCAAGAGAAGGAAGACCTATAGGTTCAGCAGGGCCTACAACAGCCAGCCGTATGGACAAATATGCACCTGCACTTTTAGATTTGGGATTAAAAGGAATGATAGGAAAGGGAAAAAGAATAGAAGAGGTAAGGCAGGCAATAATAAGAAATAAAGCAGTTTACTTTGCAGCAATAGGTGGCGCAGGAGCACTTTTATCTCAAAGAATAAAATCAAGTGAAGTAATAGCATATGAAGAACTGGGAACTGAAGCAGTAAGAAAACTTACAGTGGAAAACTTTCCGGTAATAGTTGTAATTGATTCCATGGGAAATAATTTATATGAATCTGCTATAAAAGAATACTGTAATAAGTAATTGACAAACAAAATTGCTTTTAGTATAATAATTTCTGCGTCGCAAAGCGATGTAAACTATATAAGGAAAAATAACTTCGGGAGAAATACTCAAGAGGCCGAAGAGGCGCCCCTGCTAAGGGTGTAGGTCGGGCAACCGGCGCGAGGGTTCGAATCCCTCTTTCTCCGTTTCTTTTTTCCTTATTATTTTTTGCTCTTTTTTGATGTAGATTAATATTGACAATTAAACACAAGAAGTGTTACAATGAAAATCCACCAAAAAATTGGTTAAAAAAATTAAAAAAGTTGTTGACAAACGTTTAACAAGATGCTAGACTATACAAGTTCGCGACGAAAACAAACGTCAACAACATATAATTAAGAACATTGATAATTAAACAGTAATAACCATCCCTGAAAGTTCAAAGAGAATT
>JBJEMK010000065.1:0-3886 GCA_051879635.1 Eubacterium sp. | reverse complement strand
TGCCGATATTTTACTTCATTTACACATTTTATTTTGGCTTACTGATTTTCTGTTGCCAAAGTGTTGCCATGAGGATATTATACTAAGATTCCAGGTATTTGCAAAGAACTTTTGAACAAAAATATTTTTCCTACATTCCTTTTTCTATCTTGCCATATAAATTTGATTGCCCTTCAAATTTTATATTATGTTCTTCACATAATCCCTTTATAAGTTCTACATACCATTCCTCAGCCATTGGATGAACCTTAACTCCTGATATGTATTTATTGAGACATGTTATTGATTGGCAAAAATTTACAGGAAGTTCTTTTTCTATCCAATGTCCCATATATTCCGCTAATCTCTTTTCCACTTCATTAAGTCTATCTACATCTTCTGGAATTTCTTGCATTTTTTTATAAATTCTCCAATTAGCTCCCATGCTACTCATTCCCACTACTTGATACCAACGTGCATCATCAACCAATACCCTTACTTCTGCTTCATGTTTAAATGCTTTTCTCTTATGAAAAAACGGTTCATATATTGTCTTCGTTTCTTTCAACTGCATCACTTGCTCATGCATCAGATTGTCTTCCGGTTCAACATCATATTTTACTTTTCTGATTTCATATAAAATATCTGATTCCGTTTTTAACAAATTCTTTATCCTGACATCAGTGGTTTTAATTTGAATTGCATGGTGATTATATGAATATATTCTCCATAAAGCATCACTATCAGACAAAGTTGACCAGCATTGTCCATATACGAAATATTTACCATGCTCCAATTTAAGCAGATTGTTTATCGTCGCTTCGTAATTTCTTGGACAAACATTATAATACATATCCTCTATTATTTTTCGTCTATCCTCGGGATTTTCAATTCTTCTAAACAAATATCCTTCGTAATTATCGTCCCATGTTGCCGGACGTACATAGCGTTCTCTCTTATTATGTAACAAATCTATAAATGTTTCCAAACTGATAATTCTATACAAATTCATTACTTCACCCGCTCTCTTGATTACATATCTATGCTGATAATCATACTGACTATTTTTCCTCAAATATTTTCAACCGTTTCGCAATCTCATCCGGATCCGGCAGCATTGCTTTCATATCTTCTGGTACTGTATTTCGCAACTGATAGGTAGCAACACCAATTGGGACATTCGTTTGTTTCAAAGCATACTCTACAAATGTTTTGTCTTTGCTCTTACAAATAATAATACCAATAGACGGATTCTCGTCGGGTAATTTTATCTGCTCATCCAATGCGGTTAAATACAACTGCATTTTTCCAGCATATTCCGCTTCAAACTCGCCTATTTTCAATTCTATTGCAACTAAACTTCTAAGTCTGCGATGAAAAAGCAATAAATCAATATACAAATCTCTGCTTCCCACTACTAAGTGATACTGATTACCTATGAAAGTAAAATCCCCACCCATTTCTATAAGAAATGCTCTTATATTATTAACCAACTGCATTTCCAATTCATGCTCTGAATATTCCGGTGATAACTCTGCAAAATCAAATGTGTATTCATCCTTAACTGCTAATTTTGCCTGTACTCTGCGTTCTGCCGGAAGTGTCACGTCAAAATTGGTCTGATTTAATAAATATTTTTCATATGTTTGTGCTTCTACAAAATTTGTCAGCACACGCTTTGTCCAGCCATAGCGTTTTGCCATTTGAATATAAAATTCTCGTTGCAAATCATCTTTACATTTTTCCATAATGACAATATTATTGCTCCAGCTAATTTCTCGCACCAGTGGTGCGAGTTTTTCAGATTCACAATATGTCAAATAGAAATTTCGCATTCTCCATAAATTTGCTGCTGAATATCCTTTAGCTCCGGGAAATTCTTTTTGCAATTCTTTTGATAAGACTTGTACAATTGATTTTCCCCAGCCGTTTTCCTGCTGTTGTCTATAAATCTCTTCACCGATTTCCCAATATAAATTTATAGTTTCAGAATTAATCGTTTTTAACACATGATACTGTTTTTCCTGTATTAAATGCTTTAAATCATCCACCAAAGGCTCATATCCCACAATTTCATTCTTTTCCATATACCTCACCATTTCCATTTCTCGCACCAATGGTGCGATTTTCACTATCAGCTTATCGCATCAAGACATCGTTTTATACTCACAAATAAATATAGAATTTGCCGATTACAATACTACTCTTTCATTTGCGTGTGCATAAAAAATAACTTTAGGATTACGACTCATGACAATTTTCCAATCTTCTTTAAGCTCTACATTGTTATCATAAGCGTCAAGATAATCTATAGGCTCCAAATCGCCAACAAAACAAAAACCATCATCCAAAATGAGAGAAATACTATCTTTACTATGACTTGGCGTAGATAAAATTTCACCTTCAATTCCTATGCTGTGAAGAAATACTCTGCTTTCTTTACATTTAACCAAAACAGCATCTTCTTTGTTTATTGGCACATATTTCATCCGTGCATCCCTACTAAATATTTCATCAGAGAAATGAATATATTCGACTTGTGTATCAATCAGCAGAAGTTTTACACCCAGTTCCATAAGTTCGCTTATAAGACCAATATGGTCAGGATGGTAATGTGTTGCCAAAACATAAGTAATATCACTGATTTTTATGTTGTGCTCTTTAATCGCCCTATAAAATGCAGGCAATGTTCCTGCATAGTCAGTATCAACAAGCAAATTACCGTTTATTCCACGAACAAGAAATGTATTTGTATTGCCGTATTTCAACTTACTTACCACAAACACCACCTCCGCATATTCCAGTTTTGTTTACTCCAAATCTTCAAGAACACTTTCATAGTCCTTTACATAATACTTGATGTTTTTACGTCCTTTTTGAAGAATTGTGTGTCCTTCAGCTTCCAGCTTTTCTTTCTGTGCTTCTACACCACCGGGATATTTTTCATTTAGCTCGCCATTTGCTTTTAATGTTCTCCAATATGGTGTTTCATCATTGGAGCGTTGGTAGCTTGCCCACGCAGCAATGGAAACAAAAATACCTGCTGTAATGGGCTCTGTAAAATCTGCACCATTTAGTTTTGCAAAATGCTCCCGTATTTTGCCAACAGTAATTACTCTGCCACAAGGAATTAATTTCATTACCTTGTCATAGTCAATCGGTGGAGCAAAGTACATTTTATTTCCACCGTATTTCTCAATACTTTTTTTGTCTGTAATAATCTGAAACTTTGGCATATCTTTGCTATCATGCAACATAGCATTAAAATCCTTTTTATTTTCATTAGCCATATCTGCCACCTCCTCCTTTAAGAATAAGCATTTAAACACTTCTATGCAATGAGACAGTTTTAAAAATTATCAATAAATTTTACATTGACTCAACCTTTTCAGTCTATTGCTTTGATTATATCATGACATCAGTTATTCCGCATTAGGATTTAAAAAATACGGAGCATTTTCGCTCCGCACCCTTCTCACACATATATCAGCTCTCTTATCAAAGCCTCCTCTGCTGCACTCCGCACATTATTCATAAGTCCTACCCACTTCATCTGATCGCTCGCCTTTAATTCTTCCGTAATCCCTGCACCGGCTTTCATCTGCTCAACAAGAAGTTCCATTCTCTCATGGCATTCCTCTTCAACCTCATATAGGTACTCATTTAATTTCCCGTCCATGAGAAGCCTGATATATTCCCCTCTACGGTAAGTTTTCAAATATTCCCACCGCATCCGTCCATATCTGCCAATCTCATAGTACGTACCCTCCGGCAATTCTAAATCCGGATAATATAATCCGTGCGCCCCAAGTGTGTACCCTATTCCGTTTTCTCCAATGATATGCTTCTCCATAATCTGCTCCTATCTGCCACCTCTGTCATTCCTATAATAGTGGCTCTGTCTGTT
>JBJEMK010000064.1:0-3939 GCA_051879635.1 Eubacterium sp. | reverse complement strand
CAACAGGTGATATTAAGGCGGTGAAGGGCAGTACATCACAAACCGTGGCACTTGTTGTGCAGGGCAATGACGGAACAAATAACTGGTATTACAGTAAACAGATTACAGGAACAGATGTTGTGAACGTATCTGATATTGTGGAAGAAGCAAATACACCGGCATCAATTGATTTATCAACCTGCAAAATCTGGCTGGAAATCACAGACAGTGCGGAAAATTTGACTTATGCGGTAAATGCAACTGAGACAACAATCAGGATTATTCATTCAGTAGCAATTACAGGTATTGATACTCCGGTGTCAAATACTGCATTGGATACCGAAGCATCATGCGTAACAGAAGGTGTAAGCAGCACCACACCACAGATTACATGGACACCAAGTGATACCACAGCGGGATATAATACAAGCTACACGGCAAGCATTACACTTACAGCAGCTACAGGCTACGAATTTACGGATTCCACGACAGCTACCGTAATGGGAAATGCTGCAACAAGTGTTAATAAGAATCCTGACGGAACACTTACGGTAACTTATGATTTTCTTGCCACAGCAAAGGATAAATTGATAAGTATCACTGCACCACAGGCGATAACCGTAGCGAATGGAACCACTTATGATGCGATGAATCTGCCTGCAACAGTTAATATTGTGACAGAGGGTAATACGGTAAGTAGTGCACCGGTTGTATGGAATACAACTACACCGGCAGGCGGAAGCTATGACCCGTCTGTATTAACCGGGCAGACCGTAACCTTAACTGGTATGGTAACATGTCCTGACAGTATTAATGATAATGGAATTCCGCTTACCACAACCATTACCATCACCATAAGTGCGGCAGGCATCGTTGGTGCACCGACAGCAAATCCGACAGCTGGAACTTATACAGAGAATCAGTCGGTAACACTTGCTTCTTCCACAGAGGGAGCAACGATTTATTATACAACCGATGGAAGCGAACCAACAATTACCGGTGGTGTACCTGCCGGAACAACCGCAGAGTACACAGCACCGATAGCAGTAACAGGAACAGAAGGACAGAGTATTACAACTACCATCAAGGCAATTGCAGTAAAGGGCGGTATGCAGGATAGCAGTGTAGAGACATTTACCTATACCATCCAGCTTCCGGATGTGACTGCACCAAGCATAACCACGCAGCCGGGCAATGCGACGGTGAAGGCAGGTGAGACTGCAACCTTTACCATAGTAGCAAGCGGTACAGACCTTACTTATCAGTGGCAGATAGACAGAAATGATGGAAACGGATGGGTAAACATTGCGGGTGCAACAGCAACAAGCTATACCACATCTACAGTTGATATGAGCTGCAACGGATTTAAGTATCAGTGTGTGGTTAGTAATTCTGCAGGTACTGTTACATCCAATACAGCAGTGCTTACCGTTACGGAAAATACCACTCCTGACCCTGACCCGGTAGACTATGAAATTTTAGATGGTGCAAACAGTAGCTGGACACAAAATTCAGACGGAAGCCTTTCTATCAGAGGTAGCGGAGAGTTTTCTAAGTTCGTGGGAGTTAAGGTTGACGGAAACCTTGTTGACGCTAAGAACTATACTGTAAAGGAAGGTTCTACCATTGTTACACTGAAAGCAGACTATCTGAATACGCTTTCTGTTGGAAGCCATACCTTTGAGATGATATGGACAGATGGCACAGCAAGCACAAACTTTACCATCAAGGAAGATACCTCTGATAATAGTAATAACAATAGCGATTCCTCTGATGACAAGCCATCGAGTGAAACTGATAAGAAGGATGATGTGCCTAAAACCGGGGACAACACACCGATTGTATGGTTGTTTATACTATCAATTCTTTCCGGAACGGGATTGATTATTACCGTAAAAAAACGCAGAGAAAATCTGAATTCATAGAAACGATAGTTAAAAAATGAGACGAGAAAATAACCATGGAGAAGGCGGGCATACATGTCCGTCTTTTCTTCAAAGAAAACACAACAGGGAGCGCACGCTGCGAAAGAAAAGACACATACGGAATCAAAGCAGGAGGCGTGGATGGGAATGGAAATATCTGACAATACGACTTTTATTAGTTGTGATATTTGTTTTTTCTGTGGTGGGACTTCTTAGATATGGCTTCGTCTATCTGTGGCAGAATACGAGTATCAGAAACACTCAAAAAGAATTGCAGGACATACGGGGAGAAGTAAATATGTCTGCACAGAATGAGATGCAGTATGATGAAAACGGACTTCCTGTAGCGGGAATAGCTGCCTTTTTAGCAGATATTTATAAAGATTTACCGACTGAAAAAGAATGTTACAAAGCACCGAATATCTTACCTAAGTACAAGGAACTGTATGAGATCAATTCCGATTTGATTGGTTGGCTTTCGATTGACGATACTGTCATTGATTACCCTGTTATGCAGACGCCGGAAGATGAATGCTATTATCTAAGGCTTGATTTTTACGGAGAACCCAATCAGAATGGCTGTCTTATTCTGGATACGGATTCCACATCAGGAACAGGTACGAAAGCCTGTGATTATAAAAATGGGACAGCACCCTCGACCAATCTGATCATACATGGGCATACCATGAAGTCCGGGGAAATGTTCGGGAATCTGAAGCTCTATGCAGATGAAGAGTATGGAATGGAGCATAACATCATCCGTTTTGACAGTATGTATGAGGAGCGGGAGTATGAGCTGATTGCGGTATTCTATTCACAGGTTTTTTATGAAAGCGACGACGTATTCAAGTATTACAAGTTCTTTCAGGCGGATACGCAGGAGGAATTTAATGAATGGCATGAGAATATCAAGGCAATGTCCCTGTACGACACAGGTGTAACAGCAAAGTTCGGGGACGAATTTCTTACCCTGTCCTGCTGTTCCTATCATGTAGAAGACGGACGGTTCGTGGTGGTTGGAAAAAGAGTTGAATAATGTTGTATACGATGAAGATAATTAACTTTGATGAAGGAGTCTCATTAGTAGAGGTTTGCCCCACAATATGGTGCAAACTTCTCGCTGTTACGTAGCCCTCCTATGTTGGTGTATCGTTCTTTTTGGCTCTGCTCTTATACACATTGTACTGATTCTTACATTGAGGAGAACAGAACTCTACATTTGGTCTTGAGGCAACAAATGCTTTTCCGCAGTGCTTACATACCTTCAGACTTGAATTATCATCAGTCAGCATAAAGGAAAACATCATCTGCACGCATAGCAATAAAGAATTAAAGTCCCAGACTAAGGTTGGGCGTTCTTGTAATTCGATATGATATGTAGGTGCTACACCGCCGAAAGCAGCCATTCCATGACGGTATAGGTTACGCTCATTCTCATCCAGTCTGTCATAATCCATATAATATAGAAAACTGGAGAAAAAGGTAAATGCCCAGTCACGGAATACTTCTACCAGCCAGTCATAGGATTCGGCGTATTCTCTCTGAAAACTCATCATTACTGCCTGTGGCTTGTTTTTCATAGCCATAAGCAGTGCGATCATTTCCGGACTGTCGGTACTCCAATTGGATTCTACCCCCTTTTTGTGGAAATCAATTTTTTCAAAAGGGAAGAAGTAAGACATATATTTCTCAGTAGAGATGCTTTCTTCCTTGATAAAATGGTTTTTTGGCAGATAAACTGCTTCGTATGTAATGAAATCCGGTGTGGTAGGTAGGGCGGTCATAAGTCCCAGCATACCATATTCAGATACAAAGTTCATAATGGCTTCTTTTAATTCAGCTTCGCTTGCCTTATTCATGGCAGTAGTACCGATATTGATGGCAGTAAGTACCAGCTTTTCATAATCCTTGATAGGATTGTAGATGGAAGGCTTGGCATCCGTAGAAGGTGTAATATAACACTTTCCGTTTTTGGCTGTGCGCCATTCGTATTTATCATATTTCACCCAGTTGGAACTGGATTTCTGAAAGATAT